>JBJOLO010000280.1:0-2657 GCA_046045565.1 Planctomycetota bacterium
GGTTGTTGCTCGTCCCACACCAACACGCGAATACCAGGCTCTGCGGCCGAAGCCATCCTCAAGGTGATCAATAGCAGACAGATCATCCAAGCGGCGATCGATCGAATGTTCATGGCGGGGACTCGAATGGGGGCAATATCGGAGGCATGAAACAGCAGCGTAGCGGCCAAGATTGTACATGACGAACGGCAAAACACGATCGTGGAGCCAG
Organism: Planctomycetota bacterium; assembly: GCA_046045565.1. GTDB lineage: Bacteria > Planctomycetota > Planctomycetia > Pirellulales > Pirellulaceae > VGZA01. The sequence goes on from JBJOLO010000280.1 coordinate 212, forward strand.
AATGTTCCGGTAAGGATCTTGCGAGTTGGCGTCATGCATACGGTTGATACGAAGCGGATACCATGCGGCTACCATGCAGATACGCGGGCAACGGCATGTTGATTCGGCTGGAGTTTTCCCGTGCCATTCCTTTACAATCAAGACGCATCGCTGCGAAGCATCCAGGTACGTTTCGCAACCGGATTGACCTCGAGTCACAGGAGCAACTCCATGACCAACGATCATAAGAACACGATGGACACGACACGGGCATCCATGCGTACCGAACCGACCAAAGCGAGCGTGCAGTTCACGCGGCGACAGGCGATTGCGGGGATGGCGGCGGGAGCGGCGGTCGCATTTCCAACGATGGTTCCTTCGCGGGTGTTGGGACGCGACGGTGCGGTCGCGCCCAGCGAGAAAATCAATCTCGGTGTGATCGGTATCGGGCCGCGGTGCACGTATGTGCTGACATCCATGCTGGGACTGAACGATGTGCGCTGTTCAGCGATTGCCGATGTGCAGCAGAGTCGACGGGAGGCTGGGAAGACGCTCGTCGACAAGCTCGCGGGCAACTCCGACTGCGTGCTCTATCGTGACATGCGAGAAATGCTCGCTCGCAAGGACATCGATGCGGTGATCGTGGCGACCGGCGACCGCTGGCACACGCCGGCATCGATCCTCGCCGCAGAAGCGGGCAAGGATGTCTATTGCGAAAAGCCGTGCGGCCTGTCGATCAAGAATGTGCAGGATCTCGCGGCGACGATGAAACGCACGGGCCGCATTTTTCAAGCGGGTACGCAGCGACGTAGCGTGCCGCAGTTTCAAACAGCGGTCGAGATGGCTCGCAGCGGTAAACTCGGAAAACTCGACACACTGCATGCCTCCGTCTATACACCCGAACTGGGCAACACCTGGCTTCCCGGTGAGCCGACTCCTGCGTCGGACGTATGCGACTGGAATCTCTGGCTCGGCCCCGCTCCCTGGCGGCCGTACAACTCGGCATACGTCGCTGGCAAATGGCGAGGCCAGTACGACTTTGAGTCGGGAGCGCGTTTGCTGGACTGGGGTGCACACACGGTCGACCTCTGTCAGTGGGCCAACGATGCTGACGGAACAACGCCGATTGAATTTGAGCCGAGTCCGATTGGTATTACTTGCCGTTACGCAAACGGCGTGAAGTTGTTCCTCGACTTTTTGAAGACGCCGTTCGGCGATCGCAGCCCGAACTGGAACACGAAGCTCGGCCTGTGTCCGGTGAAGTTTGTTGGCAGCGAAGGCTCGGTTGAGGTGGGGGACGACGGCATCGAAGTGAAGCTGGGCGGCGTCGATTCGTCGAGCGATAAGATTAAAAAGACGCGCGGCATCGATGCCCAGCTTCACGCGCGGAACTTTTTCGACTGCGTCCGCTCGCGGAAGCCCACGATCACCAACCCGGAAGTAATGCTGCACTCCCACATCGCCAGCTTTGCTGCGTCATTTTCCTGGATTCTCGGCCGCAAGCTGACGTTGGATCCGGCACGCGACGAGTTCATCAACGACGCGGAAGCGAATTCGCTACGCACTCGGCCTGAACGCAACTGCTGGGCTTGAGTTTGTCTGGCAGAGACTCGCAGGCTAGTTGAATGATCAGGGAGCGGGTAACTAAGCGATGGGCAAAAGAAACTCCGGTCTCCCTGTGCTTAACCCTCTTCGAACTTGTGAGTGAGACTCGCGCTTTGAAACCCCTGAAATACCCCGCAAAAATAGGTTTTCGGCTTGGCGAGCTCAACAGCACCCAAAGTTCCCTCGACCTGCAAGGTCGGTTTTGAGTCTCGCAATTGTTAACTGGCGTGGGGATTTTCCGAACCGGTCCCTTTCCGACAGGCCGGTAAACAACGCGCGAGTCGAGAAAGTAGCTTTTTGAGTGCTGAACCGCTATCGCCGAGTTCCCTAACGCATTTTTCCAAAATGTCCTGCAGCGCCGGACGGGTACCGATTCCCGGTGCCGCAGTCTCAAGATCGCGGTAGCTAGGATCGATGCGATTTCAACAAGTCGTTGCTCATCAGGTCAACGCGTAGAATCAGCGCAGTTGGTCAACATGAAAAACTCCGCAAGAGAACGGCCACCGATCGCATCGTTGGCTAGGGTAGGTTTGTGGCCAAAAGGGTCTTTGTTGCTTACCTACCGGGCGGAGATTCGAGTTGGCGGAGAAATCTAGTCGGGAAGATTCAAAGCCAATAAGATCGCGGAGTTCTCGAATGCGTTTTTCCAGGACGTCCCGCAGAGCCGGAGCGCAATGGGGTTGCCTTTAAACTTCGTCGACTTTGCCGGTGCTGTCGGCAAAACGGTCCAATGGCAAACCGAATCGTTGAAGCATGGTGACATAGAGATTGCTCAGCGGCAGATCCTCGCGCGTCGCCTTGTCTTGCCAAGGCTCGCGGGCACCCATCCAAGGACCGCCTTGATAGTTGGTGCCGGCCATGT
>JBJOLO010000301.1:0-3490 GCA_046045565.1 Planctomycetota bacterium
CGACACGCACTCGGTCGGCAACTCGGCCATGATGACGCTCACCGCTTCCGATGGCATTGCCCAGGCGACCGATCGATTGGTTTTCCATAGTTTCCAAAGCATCGTGGTGGCCATTGGCGGCAACACGCAGGATCCGGCCAAAGTCGGTGATCCGAACCTCGGAACGTTTACCATGGGGAGGACGCTGTACACAAAAGGCTACGACGCCTATTTGTTTGCGCACGATCAGATCCAATCCACCGGCCGTGGAGCCGCCTACGATGAGGTGGTAAACGCTGTGCTGAATCGGAACGTCGACAACGTCGCGATCTTCGGATACAGCTGGGGCGGTGGGGCAACCTACGAACTGTCGGTTGGCTTGGCAGCCAATACGAGTCTCGCATCAGCAGGCTACAAATTGCAATACACCGCGTATGTTGATGCGATCCGCCACGGCACGATCAGCGCCGAAACGAGAAAACCGACCGGTACGCTGTTCCATGACAACTATTACCAACGCCGGGATCTGTTTCTGCGCGGTTCCAGCGTCACCGGTGCCAATAACGTGAATGTCAACAAAACCACGTGGGGCTCGAGCCTCGTCCATGGCACCATCGACGACCATCCAACGCTGCAAACGTTGATCGTTGACAAGCTGATGACCAGGCTGGTGCTGGCTTAGCCGCTCGGCAAGTCCATGAAACGGATCCATTCACGCCAACGATCGAAACGGTTTTTCTTCTCAGCAGAGGTCTTGGATGAGCGATAGTGAAAAAGTGCTTTCAGAATTGGTGCGATGTCTCGTCAGCGGTGCCGTTGAGGTTGTGGACCTCAGCGTGACATTGAGCCCCGAAACGCCGGTGATCCCGCTCCCCGATATCTTTGCTCCATCGCCCGGTGTCAGCTTCGAGACGATCTCCGAGTTCGACGCGCCGGGCGGCAACGCGTGGTACTGGCGTACGCTCCGTATGGGGGAACACACCGGAACGCACTTCGACGCACCGATCCACTGGATCACGGGTAAGCATCATCCGGCGAACGCAACCGACACGATTGCTCCGCAGCGACTGGTAGGACCGGCGTGTGTCATCGATAAGAGCGTTGACGCGGCAGCGAATCCGGACACTCTGCTAACGGTGGCCGACGTCGAATCGTGGGAAGCAAAGCACGGGCGCATTCCCAAAGGAGCATGGGTGCTCATGCGCACCGATTGGTCCAAGCGGAGCGGCGATGCGTTCCTGAACAACGGGCACTCGCCAGGCCCCGACAGCGCGGTGATACGATTCCTGATCGAGGAGCGGGACATTGAGGGATTCGGCGCCGAGACCGTCGGGACCGATGCCGGTCAGGCGACGAAGCTCGACGTGCCCTACCCGTGTCACACGCTCATGCACGGGGCGAACAAGTTCGGACTCGCGAGCCTCACGAACCTCGACCGACTTCCCCCCACCGGCGCGGTAATCATCGCAGCGCCGCTGAAGTTGAAAAACGGATCCGGCAGCCCGCTGCGTGTCGTTGCACTTGTTCCGCGCTAGTTCAGCTCGTCGCGAGTGTTGGCGAGTGGAGCCTCCGGTGTATAGCCATCACGCTCCGCCGTGATAATCTGCCGTCCTCAACGCGATGCCAGGCCCTATTTCACGACCTTCAACACGGGCGGCTTCGCAATCGGCGCAGGCGTTGTTGACGAAGCCGTTTCGGGCTGGTTGTTCAGAAACTTCTTCAGCGGAATATCGTAATACGCCGCGCCGCCCGTTCGCTTGCGGCCATCGACCGTTAGCGTGAGCACGCGCAGGATTGCGATGTCGGCGTATTGCTTCGGCAACTGCACTTCGCCCGCAAGTTTGCCATCGCTGGTTGGCTTCAATTCGATGGGGGCTTTCACAAGGTACGACCGACCGCCGTCCGCATGTGGTTTGCTGAACACAATCAGGGTGATCGAATAGATCGGCTTCAGTCGCCCCCCATCAGCCAGCGTGAAGGCAACATTCAGCTTCTCGCCGCTCCCAGGCGACACCGTGAGGTCGTACTTCATCCCCCAATCGTCGCTCGACGGCCCCATCGGATAGAACACGGCCCAGCTGCGGCTGGGAATCAGCATGACCGCAGCAAGGATGAATGCACTCCACAACCAGGGCGACAACCGAGTATTCATTTCCAGCGCACCTTTCCGTTATAGATTCAAATCGATGAGAGCCGGGAGACGGTGACGTCTCGGGAAGAGCCGAGCAGCCGATTGGGCAGTACCGAGCCGACCATCCGCTAGGGTGTGTGCCAGCTCTCCCTATTGGTTCGGCAGGAGCATGCCCTCGCGTTGACCTTCCTTGTAGGTGTTCGCAATCCCTAGTCAGATTCGCCCGTCGGCATTCTTTCACTAATCGATCAAGTCGTTCCGAGCTAAAGGATTCCCAGAATCCAGCCTTCGAGTGAGCAAACCTTGCGCTCCTCCTCGGTCAGCGGCGGGTCAAAGTAGCGATCGAGGAACCCGCGCGAATCCATTTCGGTGAGCCATCGCGCAACAGCATAGGCATCCTGCTGATCGGCGGTAGATCCCACTCTCGGGTATCGATTCCTGAAGATTGACGGGTAAACCTCGGCCAGCACGCTCTTCCCGGCTGGAATCTTCCAGCCATCGAACGGCCAGAAATGCACTCGATCTCCGACTTCGCGTCGAATGCGCAGCAGCCACGGGATCCCCGCATGCGTCGACTTGGCAACGCTTCCCTGAACGTCGAATTGGAAAACGCTCTTGGCTGAACTGGTCCACTTTTCGGTTAGGCGTAGATCGGTGGGACTTCCGCCACGATCAGGCGGCCCGGTTATGGCATCGCGAATGAAGTCTACATATTTGTGCTCATCGTCCGTCGGCCAGTGCTTCCGGAAATCCTCGAGAAACTCCGGCCATGTCTCGATGCCGTAACGCTCGAAGTAGCTCAGCGGAAAACTGAAACCGTGATCGATCCCCGCGATAAAGGTGATGTTCTTCCGCGCCTGTTCGATGAGCCATCGGGCAATTTCCTTGCGATTCCAATTGGTAAAGGTCTTTGCGGTGGAGGTTGGCGACAGGATTCGGCGGGGTTCTTCAGTGTCGAAGGAACAGTAAACCTGCAAGGCCGGAGTCCGGGACTTGGGCGTTTCCCTGCCCGAGTAATCAATTCCGATATGAAGGTCAAAGCTCATGGGCGGCTAATTTAGCTTCGCCCGCGATAACGTCCTACGCCCCGTGATCATTTTACGAGCAAGCGGATCCCTCCCATAAGCAATCGTTTATCGCAACGGACAAAGCCCAACCGTGTGTGCCTTGGAATTCAAACCGGAGCGGCGACGAACCGCAGACAGCCACCCCGCCCCGAAAAAACAGGGGCTTTAGGCAGCATCGCCACCCCAAAATGCCATTCCGAGACACACACGTTTCATCCGGCGGGTAGCAACGGTCGAAGCTCAAACGTGTGTGTCTTGGAATGGGGTCTTGGAATGGGGGCACTTCTCGAATTACGCTCGATTCTGTGAAGCG
>JBJOLO010000392.1:0-10889 GCA_046045565.1 Planctomycetota bacterium
CGGTGGTGCACCCTGAGCCACGCTCGCCAGTCCGATCACCATGACAGCAATCGCTGCTCGACCGATTCCCATCGCAAACGTTCCTCTGCCGCAACAAGCGAGGTGGTTTGTCCGCCGGTTATTTAGCTGACAATTTGCTGAACGACATTTCCATGGACATCGGTGAGCCGATAATCCCGTCCCTGGAAGCGATGGACGAGTCGGGTGTGATCGAATCCAAGCAGGTGCAGGATGGTCGCTTGCAGGTCGTGGACGTGAACTTTGTCTTGCGCGACCGAGAATCCAAGTTCATCGGATTCGCCGTGCATCATGCCGCCGCGAATTCCGCCGCCGGCGAGCCAGATCGAATAGCAGTCCGGGAAATGGTCGCGACCGAGCACGCTGCCTCCCGCAGTGCGTCCTTCGCGGAACGGAGTGCGGCCAAACTCGCCGCTGCAAATGATCAACGTGTCTTGCAGCATCCCCCGCTGCTTCAGATCGTTGATCAGCGCCGCGACCGGCTTGTCCATCGTCGCACATTTTTTCGTGAGTCCGTCGCGGATATCTTCGCCCGGGCCGGTGCCATGGAAATCCCAGCCCCAGTCGAAGAGCTGAACATAGCGGACCCCTTGCTCCGCCAAGCGTCTCGCGAGCAGGCAATTGTTGGCGAAGCTGGCCTGGCCGGGCTGGGCTCCGTATGCATCCAGCACCTGCTGCGATTCGCGGGTGATGTCCATCACTTCCGGAACCGACGTTTGCATGCGGAAGGCAAGTTCATACTGTGCGATGCGGGTCAACGTTTCCGGGTGCCCGAGTTCCTGGGCTTGCAATTGATTGAGATCTCGAAGTGCATCCAGACTCGTTCGGCGGAGATCGCGATCCATGCCGCCGGGATCGGACGAGTAGAGGACCGGATCGCCCTTCGAACGGCATTGCACGCCTTGGAACACGGAGGGCAGGAAGCCGCTGCCGAATGAATTCTTCCCGCCGTTGGGCTGCACCCCGCTGGAGATCAGCACCACGAATCCGGGCAGGTTCTCGTTTTCGGTGCCTAACCCGTACGTGACCCAGGCGCCCATCGAGGGTCGTCCGGAGCGGGGCGAGCCGGTGTAAAGCAGCAATTCGGCGGGCGCATGATTGAACTGCTCGGTGTACATCGAGCGGATCACGCACATTTCATCCGCCACGGAATGCAGATTCGGGATCGCATCCGACAACCAGACGCCGCCTTTTCCATGCTGCGCGAACTGACGCGGCGTGCCGAGCAATTTCGGCGTGCCGCTAGTGAAGGCGAACCGCTTGCCCTCGATAAACGACTTCGGTGCATCCTGCCCGCTCAGGCGGACCAGCTCCGGTTTATAGTCGTACAGGTCAAGATGTGGCGGCGAGCCGGTGAGGTGCAAATAGATCACGCGTTTCGCCTTCGCCACCTGCGGCGGAAGTTTCGGAGCCAGCGGGTTCACGTCGCTGGCCGTTGCGGCAACGCCGTCTTGCGTCAGCAACGAACCGAGCGCCATCGCGCCGATGCCGGCTTGGCATTGCCGCAAAAAGGTGCGGCGAGTCTGGTGCTGTAATCGTTCGAAGTAGGGGTGCATGATCGCCTCTATCGCTTCATGAGCATTTCATCAAGGTTCAGGAGCACATTGGAAACCACGGTCCAGGCGGCAAGATCGACGGCGTCGCCGCCTTCCGGGATCGGACCGAGCGGATCGGTCGCCATTTTCATGGCGGCGTCGGACTGTTGTCGATATCGTTCTTTGGCGATTTCGTACAGGTTCACCAATCGCGCGACTTCGTTTTCCGACGGCTCGCGACTCAAGCACAATCGGAATCCGTACGCGACACGCTGCTGCGTGGTAACCGGACCGGGATTCGAATCCGGATTCGCCGCGGCCAGCTTTTGCGGCTCGAGTGCGATTCGCCGGGCAAGAGCCTGGGCCGCTTCGATATAGACCGGATCATTTAACGTGACGAGCGCTTGCAGCGGCGTGTTGGTGCGACTGCGGCGAAGTGTGCAAACCTCGCGATTCGGCGCATCAAACGTGGCCATGGATGGGTAGGGGTTGGAGCGGCGCCACATCGTGTAAAGGCCGCGGCGGTGCCGATCCTCGCCATCGCTCGTGGCCCAATCAATGCCGCTGCCGAACGCGGCGGAGATCCCCAAGGACGGTTGCGGCGGCTTGACCGATGGGCCGTACATTTTTTCGCTCAGCAGTCCGCTGACAGCCAGTGCCTGATCGCGAATCATCTCCGCGGACATACGGAACCGCGGACCGCGGGCCAGCAATCGGTTCTCCGGATCCCGCTCCATCAGCTCCGGTGTGACACGCGACGATTGCCGGTAGGCAGCCGAAGTCACGATCAGCCTAAGCATCGCCTTCACGTTCCACCCCTGCGCGATGAACTCGCTGGCCAGCCAATCGAGCAGTTCGGGGTGCATCGGCAGTTCGCCTTGCGAACCAAACTCTTCGCTGGTGGCAACAATTCCGATACCGAAGATCTGTTCCCAGAACCGGTTGACCATAACGCGAGGCGTCAGCGGGTTATCGGCACTGATCAGCCATTGCGCGAGGCCCAGACGGTTTTGGGGAGCATCGGCAGGCAGCGCAGGAAAAACCGCAGGCGTACCCGCCGTGACTTCGTCGCCCAAATCCAAAAAGTTACCGCGATGCTGGATGCGGGTGCGTCGCTGTTCCTTCGCGCCCCGTTCGCGCATCACCGGCACCGTGGTGGCCGGTTTGAGATCAGCCAACTGCTTACGAAGCACAGCCAGTTGCTCCCGCGCTGGCTGGAGTGCCGGTGCGATCGATAGATAGTAGTTCGCGATCTGCGTGTTGTGTTCGGCGGTGCGATCGGCACTCGCGATGCGAAGCAGCGATTGAATCGCCACCGGAGTGCGGGCAATCGTGGCAACTTGCGGATCGCCCGAAACCTCGACGCGGAATCGGCCGATCGTGTGCTGCTCGTGAGGCGAGTTCTGTTCGATCGCGATCGAAAGCGTGGAACCCGGCTTCACATCCATGGGCTCCCGAGCGATCAGCGTCACCTGATGTGCGACCCCCGGCTTGCCACCGACCGCCCAGCCCTTGCCCGCTTGCGGCTTCAGCAGAAAATCGGCTTCAAATCCGGCCTGTTGGTAATCGGCCAAGGCCGCAATGAATTCGATATTTCGTGCACCACTTAATGCCAACTCGCGACTGGGCTTCACCGGCTCCTTGCTGGCCTGCTCCCAAACCACTTCGCGCTTTTCATTGAGTAATGCGACGCGGTAATCGCTTAAGCGATTCTCGGTACCGGCATCCGTGCGATTCCAGAGGACGATTCGATCGAGAGGTTGCTCGGAGCCAAGATCGACTTCCCACCACGGGTTATCCGCCGCCGCAGTGTGGGAGACCGACTTTGCTTCGAACGCGCCATTGGTGTTCCCGTCGATCGCCAATTCAGGCGGTCCGTTGTAGTCGGTGCTGATCTGGGTCGCTTTCCCGCGCGTGGCGATGTTGTCGGCTCCCTGGAACGCTTGGACTTCGGCCAAGTGCAGGAAGACCTGCTTGCCCATGAGTTCCACGCGCACATAGCGTCCGGCGAGTTGCGTGCCGCCCGGCGGCGTGATCGTCGCGGCAATTCTACTGACCACGAAATTCCCCCCACCGTACCCCGGACCTTTACCGGGCAACGAATCGTCCGGAAGCGTCTCGAGTCGCACGGCGGCAAGCGGTCCTGCGGATAGTGGAAGATCGAGCTGATACGTGTCGGTCTTCGCGCCACCCGCTACGCGGAAACTGCCGTCCTGTTCGTCGCGCGTGATTGCCATGCCGCTCGATGTTGAAAACCGTGTCGCCTGCGGTTTTTGCCAGGCGACATTGCGAGGGAACGACTTCTCCCACTCGGCCTGCGCCGCAGCCAAGTCGGGGGTCACCGCCTTCAGCTTCTGCTCCAGACCCGCAACCTCCTCGGTCCACTGCTGTTTGTTGCGCAATTGCTCCGCTGAGAACATGGAAAAGAGCGGACTTTCGTCGGGTCGATCTGCATCTTGCGTGTTGTTGTAAAAAGCGAACAGGCGGAAGAATTCCTCCTGCGAGATCGGATCGTACTTGTGAGTGTGACACTGGGCGCAGGCGATCGTGGTTCCCATCCAAACCGCCATCGTCGTGTTGACGCGATCAACGACGGCCACGTTGCGGAACTCTTCGTCGTCCGTACCGCCTTCGCTGTTCGTCAGCGTATTGCGATGGAACGCGGTGGCAATCAATTGCTCGTCCGTGGGCTCCGGCAAGAGATCGCCGGCAATCTGCTCGACCGAGAATCGATCGAACGGTTTGTTGGCATTGAGCGAACGGATCACATAATCGCGAAAGGCCCAGATCGTGCGAGGAGGATCATCGGCGTAGCCGGCGGAATCGGCATAGCGAGCCAGATCGAGCCATAGATGAGCCCAATGTTCGCCAAACGTCTCCTTGCTCAGCAACCGATCAACCAGCTTTTCGTAAGCCTGCGGGTCCGCATCGCGAATAAACGCCTCGACCTCCTCGGGGGTGGGCGGGAGTCCGGTCAGGTCGAGCGAGAGCCGACGAATGAGCGTGGGACGATCGGCCTCCTCGGTCCAACGCAGCCCTTCCTTCTGCAATCGCGCCGCGATGAAGTGATCGATCGGGTTCTTCGGCCACCCCTTGTCGCGCACCGTCGGGACGGGCGGTCGAATCACCTTGCGATACGACCAATGAACGGAGTACTCCGCGCCTTGTTCGATCCATTTCCGCAGCAGCTCGATTTCGCGATCGGCGAGCGGTCGGCCTGCCCCTTTCGGTGGCATGCGTTCATCCGCATCGGTTGTTACCAGACGCCGCAACAGTTCGCTGCGTTCAGGGTGCTTGGGCACGACTGCAACGGTTCCACCTTGATCGGCAGTGGCACCCTCGAGGGTATCGAGTCGCAATCCGTTGACGCCCCCTTTTCGTTCTTTGGCATCCGGACCGTGGCACTTAAAACAGGCATTGGACAGGATCGGCTTGATATCGCGGTTGAAATCAATCGTCGATTCCTCCGCCAGTACGGCGGAGCAACTGATCGAGATCAGCAACATGACCGTGGGTAAACGCAGCATGCGATTGTCCTTCATTCTCGATTCGCTTCGTACGGTTGGCGCGATAGCCTGCCCAGTCTTTCTCTTCAATCCGATGCTTCCTCTTCTCATTCACGACGCATCCGCGGATGTTTCGTCGCTCTGATCCGACGGGTTTCACGCCGCCGGCAGCCTTCGGATCCGAGCGGCCAGGGTGCCGTTCTTCGGAGAGCAACCGGGGCAGTGGCGAGGTGATTCTTCAGCCCTGCATGGCGGTAGGCGTGCGGCAGGGTGGTCGGGCCAGCAGGCAGGTCATTGCCTTGCGGAGCGGCTTGCCCGATGGAGGCCCGAATCCGCTCGGCCTACTCGAAACAGGGGCCCCGCAAAACGATCCCAGTATAACGCATTTGCGACCTTCCAACATCCGAAATCATCGCGTTTCCATCATGGCCGGCGCAAGAGGGAGCACGGGTTTGCAGCACGGGTTGGCTAACGGCCGGGCGATTCGCCACGGAGGGCGTCGCTCAGCCAATGGCATGCAGCAACCCGAACGCGACATTCATATAGATCACGATCGCCAGGATGTCGCTGACGCCGGCGACAAACGGGTTGCTCATAAGGGCCGGATCGGCACCGAGGCGTTTGAACAACAGTGGCAGCAGCGATCCGAACACGGCTCCGCACGTTACCACAAGAACGAGCGTGATCGGAACCACGAGCGACGCGAACTGATAGCGTCTTGCCTCTTCATCGCTGCGGGTGAGGAACCACGAAACGGCGAGCCCGAAGATTCCGAGGAAGAGGCCGAGCGTGAGGCCGACGACCAGTTCGCGGCGTAGCACGCGCCACCAGTCACTAAGGCGCACATCGCCAACAGTGAGTGCCGCGATGATCAGGGTGGCTGATTGATTGCCCGCGTTCCCGCCGCTCGACATGATCAACGGCAGGAAGAAGACCAACCAAGGCCATCGTTCAATCTGGTGTTCGTAGTGTTTCAGCGCCGATAGGGTGCAGATGGCGGTGAAGAACAGGATGGTAAGCCACATGCCTCGCTTCCAGCTGAGTGTTGCGAGTCCGGCTCGAAGGTAGTTCTCCTGCAGTGGCGTCACGCCGGCTATACGCTGCACATCCTCGACCGCTTCCTGACGGACGACATCGATGACGTCGTCGTGAGTGACGATGCCGACCATCCGGCCTTCGTGGTCGCACACGGGAATGGCGAGCAGGTCATAGCGGGCCACTTTTCTGGCGACTTCTTCCTGATCATCAAGTGCGGAGACGGCGATCACTTCGGTTTCCATGAGATCGCCGAGTCGCGTTTCGCCGCGGCCGATTTTGGAAACCAGCTTCCGCGTCGACACCACGCCGCGCAAATGTTCGTCATCATCGACGACATAAATGTAGTAGATGGTCTCCAGGTTTTCTGCTTGCTTGCTGAGCTCCGCCAGCGCGTCGCGGACACAGAGGTTCTCGCCGAGCCTGGCAAACTCGGTCGACATGATCGCACCAGCGGTGTCCTGCGGGTACGACCGCAACCGCAAAATATTGCGACGGACTTCCGGAGGCAGGAGCGGCAGGAGCTCGTCTACGACGAGCGGATCGACATCCTGCAGCAGGTCGACGCGATCGTCCGAGGCGAGCTCCACAATCAACGCAGCGATGTCGGCCCGGTTCTGCGTCTGGAAGACCTCGACCTGCTTTTCGTGGTCGAAATAGGTGAAGATCTGTTCGCGGAGGTGCGGTTCGGCATGGATCAGCACCGACCAGGCCTCGTCGGCGGTGAGCCCTTCCATGAATTCGGCCGTGCGTGCCGGATGCAGCGCGGTGCAGAATTCGCGCAGTTCGACCGCATTCCCTTCGGCGAGGTATTCGCGGAGTTCCGGCAAATAAAGCGTGTTGACCATAAAACACGAGACCTTAGCCGTGCAGACCCTGTCCTTGCCAACCTGTGCGGGACAACCATGCGGCTGGGGCCAGGGGTGTCCTCCGCTGTCTGGTCGGGCGGACCGTCGCAGGCCGCTACCTCTCGCGGCCTCCAGTCAGGCAAGTCTACCATCTTGTTTGCCGAGGGGCGACCGCAGTCGTTCACGTTGACAAAAGGCGGACGGGCTGTTACGGTCCGGGCATGCGCGACCCTCACGTTGTTCAAGCGGAATTATCGGCAGCTGCGCCATCCTCCGCTGTTACTGACCCCAGCCCGCCCGACGCCGGTACCGCGCAAGCGAATCCCGCTTCGGTCGCTGCGCCGATCGACAAACTTGCTCTCTGCGAGGACCGGATCGGCTACACCTTCCGCGACAAGCAATTGTTGCGCAATGCGTTAACGCATGCTTCGGGGGCCGAGCATCGTCTGGCATCGAATGAGCGACTGGAATTCCTCGGGGACTCGATCCTGGGCGCGGTGGTTTGCGAGTTGCTATTCCGCAAATACCCCGATTTTCTTGAAGGCGATCTGACGCGAGTGAAATCGGTCGTCGTCAGTCGTCAGACCTGTGCCAAGATCAGCCGCGTCTTGGGGTTCGACGAGTTCCTGATCATGGGCAAAGGCATGGCGTGCCACGCGAGCGTGCCGCAATCGCTGTTAGCGAATGTTTTCGAGTCGCTGGTTGCCGCGATCTTCCTCGACGGCGGCATGGCAGCCTCCCATGAATTCATCAAGAAATACGTCGGCCCCGAAATCCTGCTCGCCGTCTCCGGTCAAAGCGGCGACAACTACAAATCGCTGTTGCAGCAGTTGGCTCAAAAGCAGCACGGCACCGCGCCAGGGTATGAATTGCTCGACGAGAAAGGCCCCGACCACAGCAAGAGTTTTAAGGTCCGAGCCCGACTGGCCAACCAGGACTTTCCGCCGGCCTGGGGGCGGAACAAGAAGGAAGCCGAGCAGCGGGCGGCATGCAATGCGCTCGCGGCCATGAATGGCGAAACCCCGCCGTTTTTACACGAGTAACGCGAATTCTGTTCGAGGAGCCGAACTGTGCGTTGCGTTGCGTTGCTATCGGGTGGTTTGGACAGCAAGCTGGCCATCCGGCTCATGCAGGAACAGGGGATCGAGGTCGAGGCGTTAAACTTCAAGACGCTGTTCACCTGCTGCCAGGATCAGTCGGCTCAAGCCGCCGCCGAACTCGGAGTCCGGCTCACCATCGTGGGCCAGGACGACGACTACCTGGAGCTCGTTGCCAACCCGCAGTTCGGCTACGGACGCGGGGCCAATCCATGCATCGACTGTCGCATCTACATGTTTCAGAAGGCACTGCGCTTCATGGCCGAGGTCGATGCCCACTTTGTGGTAAGTGGCGAAGTCGTTGGCCAGCGTCCCAAGAGCCAGAAACGCCGGGACCTGGAACTGATCTCGCGGCACTCGGAACTCGACGACCTCTTGCTCCGTCCACTTTCCGCGCGGCGACTGCCTCCGACGCGTCCCGAGCGGGATGGGTGGGTCGATCGCAATCGACTCTATGATTTCTACGGGCGAAGTCGCAAAGGCCTGATCGCTCTGGCGCAGGAACTGGGCATGCGCGATATCCCTTCGCCATCCACCGGCTGCGCACTCACCGAAGTTCCCTTCTCGCGCAAGGTCCACGACCTGATTCAATTGGAAACAACCCCGCGCCGCTGGGACTTTGAATTGCTGAAGATCGGTCGCCATTATCGGCTCGATCATCATTCCAAAGTCATCGTGGGGCGGCGAGCGGACGATAACCAGCAACTGGAATATATGTTCGAGCGTTCGGATGCGTCGCCCTGTGCGCTCGTGGGCCCGGAGCAGTTTGTCGGCCCGATGGCACTGGTGGTCGGAGCCTGCGACGACTCCAGCCTCGAATTCGCCAGCGGCCTGATCCTCCGACACGCGAAGGACCTGCCTGCCGACCGGCCTCGGGTCTGGGTTCGAACCGGCTCGGAGCGCCATGTCCGCGCGGCGGCGGCCGACCCGCGGGCTGCTGCAGCGCGCAACCTTGCGGTCCATGGAATCGCATGAGTTCCAGGCCTCGCGTCATTTCCTGATTTTTCCCAAGATTATTCATGCCCATCTCCGGCCTGCGAAATCTGCTTCGGGGCAGCCCGGTAACGGATTTGTCGATTGCAGCAGAGCCTGCTTGGCGATTCCGCCTGTACACGATCGCCAACCACGGCCGGTCGAGTGGCCTGAGGTAAAATGAAGTAACGAGCACGGATTCGCCCTCCGACCTTGTGAACCTGCCCGTCGATGGCTCAGACTAGCGGCTCGGCGGTTTGTCGTTTTGGACGGATGCATGCCGGATCGACCTGGGAGTCCCTGCCTTGAATATCTTATTTGCCGCGAGTGAAGTGGTTCCGTTTGCCAAGACGGGCGGCTTGGCGGATGTCGCGAACGCCTTGCCGATCGAGCTATCGAGGCTCGGTCACAACGTTACCGTGATGCTCCCGGCATATCGTTGCACCGAGCATTGCGGCGTGCCGATCGAAACGACCCCGCATCATTTTGATGTGCCGATCGGCAGCAAGCTGGTCCCTGGAAGACTCCTGCGCAGCCAGTTGCCGGGCAGTTCGGTAACCGTCTACCTGGTAGATCAACCCGATTATTTCCATCGCGCCGAACTCTATCGCGAAAAGGGCGAGGACTATCGCGACAACTGCGAGCGTTTCGCGTTTTTCTGCCGCGGGGTCATGGAGGCGATCCGGATCCTGGACCTGCGTGTGGATGTGTTGCATTGCAATGACTGGCAGACCGGTTTGATTCCGGCGTACCAGCAGATTGAATATCGCCATGTGCGTGCCTACGCGAATATCAGCACGCTGATGACGATCCATAACATGGCATACCAGGGTCAATTCTGGCATTGGGACATGTTGCTGACCGGACTGGACTGGAAATACTTCAATTTGCATCAGATGGAATTCTTTGGTGGCCTGAATCTGTTAAAGACGGGCTTGGTCTTTGCGGACGCGATCACTACGGTGAGCCGCCGCTATGCAGAAGAGATCCAAACGCAACCGCTCGGCTGCGGACTCGAAGGGGTCCTGTCGCATCGAAGGGAGCATCTGACGGGTATCGTGAATGGCGTGAGTTACGACGATTGGAATCCCGCGCACGACAAGCACCTGGCTGCTCCTTATCAACTTCCGAACTGGCAGGAAGGCAAAGCCAAGTGCAAGGCCGCACTGCAGGCGGAACTTGGCTTACCTGTCGAACCATCGACGCCGCTGATCGGACTGGTGGGACGATTGGCCGATCAGAAAGGCTGGGATTTGGTCGCCGAGGTGATGAAACATTGGGCACCCCGCGAGGCGGTTCAATGGGCGATCCTCGGAACGGGTGAACCGATCTACCACGAATTATTGTCGCAACTGGCCGCACAACATCCGCAGCGGGTCGCCGCCAAGCTGCAATTCTCCGACACCATGGCTCACCGTATCGAAGCGGGAGCCGACATGTTCCTGATGCCCAGTCTCTACGAGCCCTGCGGGCTGAACCAGCTTTACAGCTTGAAGTACGGTACCGTGCCGATCGTACGAGCCACCGGCGGCCTGGCCGACACGATCACCGACATGGATGCAACCCCCGCTCCTGGCAGCGACATGCCTGAACCCAACGGATTTTCTTTCGATGCGTACGATTCAATCGAACTCGATCGCACCCTTACTCGAGCCTGTCGGGTATACCGCCAGAATCCATCGGCTTGGCAACGGCTGGCCGAAAATGGAATGCGACAGGATTGGTCGTGGCGGTCGAGCGCGTCGAAATACGTGGAACTCTATCAAGCCACAGCCGAACACAAGAAACGCGGCTTACTTGCCGTAGCCAACTAAGCCGTCCGGGTCTACCCGCGTCAGCTCGATTCCCTGCCGTTCGCGACTCGCTTGTCCAGCAAGG
>JBJOLO010000393.1:0-5341 GCA_046045565.1 Planctomycetota bacterium
CTAAATATAACACCGTTCCAACATGTCCCGTACGGACGGCGTCAATTGATCTCGGCGTCGGATGGCATCGAATCGGCCGAGCAGATCTTCGGGGCGTGCCCGCGATTTTTCGGAGCCGGTCAGGTCGGCGATGATTTGACCCTGATGCATCATGATGATCCGGTCGCCCAAGTGAACCGCCTGTTGCATCGAGTGGGTCACCATCAGGGTCGTCAGATTATCGCGGGAGACAATTTCGTGCGTTAGGCGGATGACCTGATCGGCGGATCGCGGATCGAGCGCGGCGGTGTGCTCGTCCAACAGCAACAGATCAGGTTTGAGCCAGGACGCCATCAGCAGCGTAATCGCCTGCCGCTGACCGCCGGAGAGGCTGCCGATCGCGTTATCGAGTCGATTCTCGAGCCCCATATTGAGCGTGCGAATGCGTTCGCTGATCTCGGCGCGAAGTCGACCGGGCAGCGACCAGCCGAGTCGTCGCGAGAGACCGCGTCGCGCGGCGAGCGACAAATTTTCGGCGATCGTCATCGTCGGCGCACTGCCGCTGAACGGGTTCTGGAACACGCGTCCGATCCGCCTCGCCCGACGATGCTCGGAGTACCTCGTGATGTCCTCCCCACCCAACTCGATCTTGCCCGAATCGACAAAGAAGGTGCCGGCTACCGCATTCAGAAACGTCGATTTACCCGACCCGTTCGTGCCGATGATGATCACAAACGAACCGCGCTTCATCGACAACGACACGCCGCGCAGAGACCGCACTTCGTTCGGCGTGCCGGCATGAAACGTTTTGAAAATATTCGAGACTTCAAGCATCGTTGGTTGCCGCTGGTTTGGGTGCTGAAATCGACGCCTTCCACTTGCGAATCCATGTCGGCGCCACCAGCGCCGCAAATACAAACACTGCCGTGATTAACTTCAAATCGTTGGGATTCAATCCCCAACGCAAGGCGATGGCGATCATCAACCGGAATAACACCGATCCCAGGACCGCTCCGGCGATCAGCAGTCCATATCGGGCCGTTCCGACCAGCGACTCGCCGATAATCACGCTCGCCAATCCCCACACCACCATGCCAATCCCCATCTGCACGTCGGCAAATTCCTGGTACTGGGCGAGCAGCGAGCCCGACAGCGCCACCAGTCCGTTGGCCAGCGCCAAACCGAAGATCAATAGGAACTTGTCGCTGACGCCGAGCGCCCGGATCATTTGCGCGTTATCACCCGCGCCACGCATCGCGGAACCGAAATTCGTCTGCAGAAAGCAAAACAACAGGACGCTGACGAACATCACAAGGGCGAAGATCGAACCCAACACGGCGATATCCTGGATTCCCACCAACCAGCCTGCAATGTTGAGACGCTCGGTCTGTCCCGCTACGGCCTTCGCCATCGCGGTCCATTGCTTGGTCAATGTCGGAAAGTCGCTCAACGATACATTGCTGCGACCCATGACGTGGAGATCAATGGAGTAGAGTGCGGTGGTGACGAGGATTCCGCTAAGCAGTCCGTTGATCTGAAAACGGGCATGGAGCGTTCCGGTGGTTACGCCGGCAAGCATCCCGGCGAGGAATCCGCCGAGTGTGGCGGCCAGTGGCCCCCAACCGCGGACCAGCATCGCCGTCGTGACGGCAGCGCCGAACGTGAACGATCCGTCCGCCGTGATATCGGGAAAGTGGAATACGTGGTAACTAATGTAGATTCCCAACG
The DNA here is from genome assembly GCA_046045565.1 of Planctomycetota bacterium. Lineage (GTDB taxonomy): Bacteria > Planctomycetota > Planctomycetia > Pirellulales > Pirellulaceae > VGZA01. The sequence goes on from JBJOLO010000393.1 coordinate 1,708, forward strand.
CCAACAGCGCGAAGATCAAGCCCATCGTGAGAGCACTAATTAACAGCAGCATGAACGATCACCCATTCCTTCGTGCGGTTCCATTCAAGGTGTGCGGGAAAGCCCCTGGAGCGGGCCGCACCAGCACGCCCCGCGCATCAATGTCGTCTCTCCGACGCCCTCAAACGGTCGATCGTCGGCCAACAAGTGCCGGACACTTCTCGCCGAATCGACCGTAAACATCTCGGCGACGGTGGCTTGCAGTTCGAGTTTCCCCTTCGGAAGCGGACGATAGGGCAGCACGGCAGCATGAAAATGACCGGCAATCTGGTCGCCGGCCCCGAACGGCCGCAAGAATGCGCGCGTCGACTCGTCGGGACCCTTGCACGCGACGCCCACGATCAGAACCAGATTCCGATCGTCGTTCTGTTCGCTGGTGAAGGTCAACCAATTGCGAATCTCGGGGAACTCCCACGGCGAGCGTCCCGCGGCCAGCGCCGGCGATCGCACCAGCGTCGCGCCGATCACCGTCGCCGACTCGGCGATGACGGCGAACGCGGCGGCCTCGCACTGCAAATCGCCCAGGACTCCGGATACCAGCTCCGACAAGGGCAATACACCTCGCTCACTGTCGCCTGCCTCAAAGCGCATCAATCGCGAATAGTCGCCGCGACCGTGCAGGCCGTACAACAATCGCAACTCGGGCACCATCGCTCCCTGCGTGACCTGAAAATCGGGAACCGAAGTGCTGTCGGTTGCTTGTTGCACCGCAACGCCAGCGACACCCATGGCTTCACCCAGTCGCTCGGAAGCATCGACGCCGTCGTCGCCAAAGGCACCAAGCCCCAGGCAGAACCCGCCGGCATCCACCTTTACCGCGCGCGCTTTCCCAGCGCTCAATCCGCCCGTCGCGAATAACTCCGGCCGGCCGAATAGTTCACACTGCAGCGGACTGCCAGACGGCAAGCCGTACGACTCGAATAAGCAACCGCCTCGTTCAAACTTCCCGGACTCCGCAGGACTGCGCTCCGGCTGCGGCGTTGCCGGCTCGCCGATCAGCATGCCTGCGATCCGTGTCAGGTTCATCACCGTCAGTACCGAGCCCGTCGCATTGCAAACGCGCAGTCGTCCCTTCGCGCTGGCAAGTTGCCGGTAGTACTTCATCAAAATGCGAATTCCCGCCGAACTCAGGTAAGTCACATGCCGCAGATCGAGATCGATCTCGTGCTTGCCGCCCCGGACCGCCGTCTCGATCGCAGCCCCCACATGATCCGCCCAGTTGGCATCGAAACGACCGTTGAGTTCGATGACACAAAGATCGCCGTCTTGTCGTGTTTCGATTTGCATGAAAAGTCTATTCTTCGTGGTGGATCGCTGGCCGAGCACCGTTCGGCTATTCGCACGAGCCGCTGTTAATTCCCGGGATTCAGATTCGGCGGGACTTTGGTTTCGGTTGCCGTCACCCAGCCGGCAGCTCGCTTGCGAATCGCAGGCGTGAGCGTCCAGCGTTCCTTGAGTTTCGGCAACGTCGTTTCGTTGAATAACAGAACTTCTTCGAACCTGTTTTCCACCGGAACGCTCGCCGGACTCTTTCCATCCAGGACGTCGGCTGCCAGATCGCCGAGGGCTCGACCGATGCTGACGTAGTCGGCTCCGAGATCCAGGGTGGTGCCTTTGTAGACCGCTGCCGGAAGGGAGCTAAACACGGGGATTCCTGCTTGTTCGGCGGCCCGCACCACGGACGTCAACGCCGCCTGCACCGTGATATCGCCGCTGATCCACATCGCGTCCACGCCGCGAGCGATCACCGATTTCGCCGCTTCCTGGACTGCGGAAGAATTCTCCGCACTGCCTTCGACCAGTTCCAACGACATTTTTTCGCAAAGCGACCGAGCCAGTTTCGTCTGCGCGAACGAATTGGCCTCTGCAGGATTCCAAACCAAGCCGATCCGCTTCAGCTCCGGTCGCATCTCTCGCATGAGGGTAAACATTTCTTCCACCGGCTGCATGCTGCCGAAGCCGGTCATGTAGGGCGGATGCTTCAGGTGATCATTCGGATCGATCCCGACACCCGCCGCATAGGGATCGGTCACGAGCCCGAAAACATGGTTTACCTGATTCGACGATTTGTTCGCGTTGGCAACCGTCTGCAACGACGGAGTGCTGATCGAAATGATCAGGTCGTATTCCCCACTCGTCACTTCCTTGGCAATGGCATTGGCGGTGCCAATATCGCCTTCCGCATTAAATTGCTTGACGACGATTTTTTCCCCTTCGACATAACCCCGCTTCGTCAACTGTTCGAGCACGCCGATCCGACCGTCCTCGATCGCCTTGATCGATGCATGCAGCACCACCGCAATGCGTCGCACGGCCGGGGCTCCGCCCTTCCCGCTCGAGGATGAACCGCGACGCGACCGCAAATCGGAGCTGAGCAGGATCGCCGCCGCCACAATCAGCAGAACAAAACCGACGCTCAATCTCCTGAGCCCATCCAATAGACCGTGTAACATCAGCGTCTCGCAGAGGGATTTCGAAATGGGCGTGAGGAAGACCGGTGCACCTACCGGACAGATCCCCGACACAAATAGGACCCGACACAAATAAGAAGAGTAAAGCAACGCTTGCGAACGCTTCAATTTAACGCTGCATCGACCAGCGATTTCGTTAAGGTCAAGCAATTCCGTCCGTCTTGCCGTCGGTATTCTATATCGCTCCAAAGCTGTCGCAATAGGTAGATACCAAGCCCGCCAATCGGGCGATCTTCAAGGTTATCCGACAGATTCGGAGGCGGCGCTTCGAGCGGATTGAACGGGTGGCCGTCGTCGCGAATGGTCATGCGAAACTGGTCGTTACGCAGCTCCCAACTCACCTCGATCGTGTGCCGTTCGTCATCATCATAGCCGTACTTGATGCAGTTGAGGACGATCTCTTCCAGCGTGATGGCGGCGAGCTCCTGGCATTCCGCAGGCGCGGCAACCTCTTCAAGCCACATTGATACGTGCCGGGTCGCAACCAGGATCGAATCCAGGCTGTTTTCGAGTTCCAGTGCCAAGCTGTGATCGCTCATCGTGGTGGCAACCGCAAATTAAAACACAATTCGCATTATCGAAAAATCGTCGTCCAACGGACCAGGTCCATGAAGTTCCGTTACCCATTCGACCAATCGATGCAGGCACTCTGCCGATGCGCCATGCGTTCTCATGAATTCCTGAAATTCGTCGAAGTCGAGCATGCTGTTGTCGGGCCGCGCGATCTCGTAACAACCGTCGCTCAAAATGTACAGGGCGGCTCCGGGTTCGACGGTGATGGACATCGATTCGTACGTGACATCCTGCATCGCGCCGATCATGAGTCCGGGCGAGGCAACGGTCTGCAGGCGATTCCCGGTTGCGGGGTCGGTGGTAATCAACAATGCCGGCGGATGTCCTCCGGCAGCATGCCGCAGCTGTCGTGTCGGCACGTGGTAGACGCCGTACCAGATGGTGAAGTACATGTTGTTGTGCTTCTCCATCGCGAAGGTGACATTCAACGACGCGAGCACCGAGCCAGGGTCAAGAAAATCGGTGTTCGGCAGCGACGCGGCACGCAACACATTGATCGCCGCGACGCTCAGCAAGGCCGCATTTACACCATGGCCGCAGACATCCAGCAG
>JBJOLO010000504.1:0-14885 GCA_046045565.1 Planctomycetota bacterium
CCCGGCGACGACATGGACATGGACAAGATGTCCAAGATTCGAATCGACGACCTGAAGCTTCGCCCCGAGGTGTCGGAGTCGCGATTGGAGCGTCGCGCTCGACTCCGCGAGCTGATCAACAACGGGATGCCCGAAGTCGATGCCGCGGTGAAGAAGTACGAACTCGGCAAGTACTACGAAACGGCCATCGATTTGGTGGTCTCGGGACGTGCCCGCGATGCGTTCGATCTCACCAAAGAGCCGGATGCGATGCGAGAGCGATACGGGCGCAACACGTTCGGGCAAAGTTGCCTCCTTGCACGCCGATTGGTGGAGGCTGGCACACGCGTGGTCGAAGTCATTTGGCCGAAGGTTGCCAATTCGGACAACCACTCTTGGGACGTGCATGTCGGTCTTACCGATCGCATGAAGAAGCAGTCTGGACCGATGCTCGACTCGGGGCTCTCCGCGTTGATTTCCGATCTCGACGAGCGAGGAATGCTTGACGATACGCTGGTCGTTGCGATCGGCGAGTTCGGTCGCAGTCCGCAACGCGGCGTGAGTACGTCGGGCAACTCGAATACGGACGACGGACGCGATCACTGGCCGTATTGCTACACGGCAGTAGTGGCTGGAGCTGGGGTGAAGCGAGGCTTTGTCTATGGAAAGTCGGATCAGACGGGCTCGGCACCGCTGGAAACACCGGTGCATCCGATTGAGCTGCTTGCGAGCGTCTACCATGCCGTGGGTATTGATCCGATGACTATCGTCTACAATCACCTGAACCAACCTCGCGAGTTGGTAAAGGCCAACCCGGTGACGGCAATTTTTAGCTAATTTCCGGAACAAACCTCACTTAGCGCCGAGCCGATCGTAGGATTTGCTCGGCGTTTTTTATTGATGTTTCGCCCAAAGCGATCGGACTTCCCCGATTCCCTCGCTTCTCGAACGACTTCGATCTGCAGTCAGGCGTAGAATTCAGTTGGTGGTGCAAGCCGGTATTTGCACCGCGAACCATCGCCGAACTGAGGGAGCGAGCCATGTCGGACCAGTCGACCTTTCGCGAGGATGTCGAGGTTAGCGGCCATATTATCGACAGCCTGATTCTGCCGAAGATACTCGACGGTATCACGGCAGCCGGCGGCAGTTTCGAGATCCGTAAATTTACGGTGGGTCAAACGCGTCGAGATCCGAGTTTCGCATTGATCTCGGTGCAGGCTCCCACTTCGGAAAAGCTCCAGGAGATTCTCAGTGTGATCGCCGATCACGGCGCTATTCCGGTGACAAATCGAGATTGCCGTTTGGAAGAAGCTGACATGGACGGTGCTTTCCCTGAAGGATTCTACAGCACCACGAATCAACGCACTCAGGTGCGTGTCAACGGGCGATGGATCGATGTGGACCGGCAGGAAATGGACTGCGGCATTGTCGTCGATGGTGAAGCAGGAATGGCACGATGCATACCGATGCTCGATGTGCGTCGCGGACAACGACTCGTCATCGGCCATGCGGGTGTTCGAGTGTTTCCCGAACAAAGGGCCCTGGTACGGGACTCGTTCGAATTCATGAACAGTCCCGTATCGACCGAGAAGCCGAAGGGCGTGGCGATTCGCCAAATCGCAAATCAGCTGGAACGTTGCCGCCGCGAAGGCCATAAGACGCTCGTGGTCGGCGGCCCTGCCATCGTCCACACGGGCAGTGGCGAGCACTTATGCAAGCTGATTCGAGCCGGCTACGTTAACAAGCTTTTCGCCGGCAATGCACTCGCCACGCACGACATCGAGCAAGCTCTCTTCGGGACAAGTTTGGGTGTGCGTTTGGATTGCGGTGATATCGTCGAGGCCGGACACGAGCATCATTTGCGAGCCATCAATCGACTGCGGCGGGCGGGCAGCATTCGCGCCGCCGTAGATTCCGGGATCTTAAAAAGCGGCATCATGTACGAATGCGTTCGGCACGGAGTCGAGACCGTGCTTGCGGGAAGCATTCGCGATGACGGGCCGTTGCCGGATGTGATTACCGATGTCATCGAGGCGCAAAGGCAAATGCGGGAGCATATTCAGGATGTGGCATTTTGCCTGATGATTGCCACCACGCTCCACTCGATTGCCGTTGGTAATCTACTGCCGGCTCGCGTGCGCGTGGTCTGTGTGGACATTAATCCATCGACCGTCATCAAGCTCAGCGATCGCGGATCGTTTCAAACGGTCGGCCTCGTGACCGACGTGGAGCCCTTTTTGCGAGCGTTGGTCTCCGAATTGAAACTCAATTGAGAGCGATAGGATTCGAGCATTTGACAGCTTCGTCTCGCGGAGTCGCATCATGGCTCAAGCTCATATTCTCATGTGTCCGCCCGATTTTTTCGGAATCGAGTACGAGATCAATCCCTGGATGAAGCGTGAGCGTCCCGCGGAGCATGCGTTAGCGGTACGACAATGGTCGAATCTGAAAGACGTTCTGGAAAGTCTCGGCGCAAAAGTATCGCTCATGAGACCCGAGCCGGGATTGCCTGATTTGGTCTTCACCGCCAATGCCGCGCTCATTTTCCGACAGCGAGCCATTCTGTCCCGGTTTTTGCACCCGCAACGGCAGGGAGAAGAGCCTCATAATCAGAATTGGCTGGAGGAGCACGGTTTCCTCGTGGAGCATTTGGGGCCGAACCAATTTTTTGAAGGCGCGGGCGATGCGCTGTTTTGCGGCGATACCTTGTTTGCGGGGTACCGTCGGCGCAGCGATGTGAACTCACACCAGCAGGTGGCGAAAAGGCTTGATTGCCGCGTCATCCCGATGGAACTTGTCGATGCCTATTATTACCACCTCGACACCTGCTTCTGTCCGCTTGAGTCCGGCATGGCGATCTATTTTCCGGGTGCGTTTGACGAGTACGGCCGACGCGCGATCGCGGAGCACATTCCGCAACTGATTCCGGTGGAAGAGGAGGAAGCGAGGTCATTCGCCTGCAATGCCGTGGTGGTAGGACGCACGGTGGTGACGAACACGGGTTGTCCCCGACTGCACGCCGACCTGAAGCGTCACGGATTCGCCACGGAAGCGGTCGCTCTGTCCGAATTTGTGAAAGCGGGTGGCAGTGCGAAATGCCTGACCTTGCGACTGGATGGAGAAGAAGCGGCAGCTTGGAAAACAAGCCGTTAATTTATTTCGACCCCATCGCGACGGTGACGGTCTTTGATTCCAGGTAAGGTCGCAGGCCTTCTTCGCCTAACTCGCGGCCCATTCCTGACATCTTGAATCCGCCAAACGGTGCGGCCGCATCGAATACGTCGTAGCAATTCACCCACACGGTGCCTGCTCGTAGTCGTTTTGCCATGGTGTGGGCTTTCGCCACATCGCGTGTCCAGACGGCCGCTGCCAGACCGTAGATCGTCTTGTTCGCTCGCTCGATCAGATCCTCCGTGTTTTTGAATCGGAGTACGGACATCACGGGTCCAAAAATCTCGTCCTTGGCGATCGCCATTTCATCAGAAACATTGTCAAAAAGCGTGGGTGCGATGAAGAAGCCTCGATCACCAACTCGCTCGCCGCCTGTGACGCATGCCGCCCCGGATTTCTTCCCGAGATCGATATATTTCATGATCTTGTCGAATTGGTTCTTGTCGACTTGCGGTCCTTGTTCCGTTTGAGGATCAAACGGGTCACCGACGCGGCGCGTTTTATTCATAGCGACAAGTTTTTCCACGAAGCGGTCATGAATCGATTCCTCGACGAAGACACGACTTCCCGCACAACAGCATTGCCCCTGATTGAAGTACAGTCCGAAGTGCGTGCCCGCAGCGGCCGCGTCGAGATCGCAGTCTGCCAGGATGATATTGGGGCTCTTGCCGCCGAGTTCGAAAGTCAGTCGCTTCAACGTCGGCGAGGCCTCTTTCATGATGGTTTGAGCCGTCAGATGTTCGCCGGTAAAAGCAACCTTGTCGATGTCAGGGTGGCGTACGATCGCTGCGCCGGCCGTAGGGCCGAATCCCGGCACGATGTTGATGACGCCGTCGGGGATCCCGGCTTTTTGAGCGAGCCGTGCCATTCGCAGGCAGGTCAGCGGCGTTTGCTCCGCCGGTTTCATTACGATGGTGCAACCCGCAGCCAGAGCGGGGCCCCATTTCCAGGCCACCATCAGCATCGGGAAATTCCAGGGAATGATCTGCCCCACGACTCCAACCGGCTCCCGTCGCGTATAGCAGAAGTAGTCGCCACGGATTGGAATCGTCTGCCCGTGAATTTTGTCCGCGTAGCCTGCGTATTAGCGCAAGCAATCAACGGTGAGCGGCAGATCGGCGTTTCGAGCGTCTCGAATCGGTTTGCCATTATCCAGCGTTTCGAGCGATGCCAGTTCGTCGGCCTCAGACTCGATCAAATCCGCGAGTTTCAGAATCAATCGACCCCGGTCGCGGGCATCCATTCGGCTCCACGGACCGCTCTCGAACGCCTTTCGAGCTGCTTTGACGGCCAGGTCTACGTCGGCCGCATCGCCCTCGGCAACTTGGGCAATCACCTCTTCGGTGGCTGGGTTGATTGTGTCGAAGGTCCGGCCACTTTGGGCGGGCAGCCATTGTCCATCAATAAAACAATTCGTCTGATGAATCGTCGGCTTGCGTACCGGCTCAGCGAGCGTGGCCATAAACGTCCCCCGCAATGAAGATGTGTGCAAATACAGAAGTCAGTGAGGGCTCGTCCTGAGCCGCAAATCACACCGCGCACCCTACGCCTCGCGCTACGGGCTGTCAAGATCCTGGCTTAGCTCTGCGAGAAGATCCTCGAGCCACGCCAATCGCTGAGTGATCGGTTGGGTGGCGAAGCCATCTGCCATCGTAGCCGGGCGTTCAGCCAATTGCCGGAAAAGATACTCGCGGGGTGAGTCTTGGTTGATTGTCGGCGCGTTTGCCGAGTGCTGCGCTGCGGAAACGGATGTAGCAGTGCGTGCCTGTGGAACGGTAGGAAACGTCAAGGGCAGGTCGATTGCAAACGTTCCGAGTGCCGATTCGCCTTCGCCGCCGCTAGGAGAGGGACGGTGATTTAAGTGGTTGATGACCACAAGGGCGTCGAATGGCGTCACATTGTCGCCACCGGCCGTGTCTAAGTAGGGAGTCTGAAAGGCAAGCGATTCGGCAAGATCGCCCCCGCCAAATCGATTCAAGTAGTTGATGACTAACAGTGCATCAAGGGGTACGACGAATCCGCTGGCGTCGACGTCGAGAGGATTTGCAGGATTGGTCCAAATGTATCGCTGGTTTCCAAAATCAGCACCGGTCACAACGCCATCGGGCGTCACCTGTACGCGATGCCGATAAGCCGGATCCGTCTGGTTTAGTACCAGTCCGAGATTCCCAGACACGAGTTCGAAGAGCAGATCGGAATGCCGATCTCCATCCAGATCGCCCACCGCCATCGATCCGGCAACCGGCATTGTGAACGCAAGGGGATCTGAGAACTGCCCATTGCCTCGACCGGGCAGATACCACCACACCTGATCTGCAGGACTAGTAAAAAGCAAATCTGTCGAACCGTCCTCGTTCAAATCTGTGCCCAGCCAATCATGGATTGGATGTCCGGGCGAAAGCGATCCGGTCGATGCGAAGGTACCGTTTCCACTGTTCAAATAGACGGAAAGGGAATTCGTGCCGTGGAATTGCACGACCAAGTCCGCGATTTGATCGCCGTTCAGATCGATGGCGCGCACCAGCCGCGGTCGGGCGATCAAGCCAACGCGCTGTTCGGCTCGAAAGACACCCGCACCGCCGTTGATCCAAAACGGAAGGAAATTCTGATTCTGGTTGAATCGAAGCAGGTCAGCCGTACCATCTCCATCGAAATCGGCCGATAAAGTCGATTCTTGCGGGCCAAGCGGCAGGTCGTTGTCGGTCGCAAAGGTACCGTTCCCTTGATTCACGAAGCTGCCGACGCGTGGATCGCCAAATGGATCGGTCGTACGGACGATCAAATCGAGCAGCGAATCGTCGTTAACGTTGCCGGTGATCAAGTCGTTGATTCGCGTCCCGATCGCAATGGTTTGTGTGATGGTGAGTGAACCCGTACCCAGGTTGCGAACCACCGAGATCTCATTCGAACCTTGATTGCCGATCGCGAGATCCATCCAACCGTCGTTGTCCCAGTCGCCAACCAAAAGCTCACGCGGTTGCCGGCCAACGGCTAGCGATCCGGCGAATGTGAACGTGCCGGAACCATTGTTAGAGAAGGTGATCAACGTGTTTCCGATGCCGCTGAGTACCAACAGATCAAGGTTCTGGTCATCGTCGATGTCGATCAAAGCAGTCGCACCCGGTCCCGATACGGGCCCGATTCGTTGTTCGTTACCGAACGTTCCCGAACCCTGGTTGCGGAGAATCGAAAGGTCGTTGCCGAACGAGTTGGAAACCACCAGGTCCCAATCTTGATCACCGTCGATGTCGCCGGCGGTGATGAATGTCGGGCTTATACCAACGGTGTAGGAGGTCCCTGCGCTAAACGTTCCATCCTGCTGATTCATCTTGACGATTAACGCATTCTGATTGGCGTTCAAGACCATCAGATCGGGGAAACCGTCCTGATTGAGGTCACGGATAACCATCGGTCCGCGATCGATGTTTGGCAGCACGGCATCGGTCAGCGGTGTAAATGCACCTTGTGCATTGCTGGAGAGCAGCAGCGGCGAGGAGGAAAGCGAATTGTCGTCCATTCGTCGCGTCAGAAACAGGTCGATGCGACCATCGGCTTGCACATCAACGACCGTCGCGGCATCGATATTTCCATCGACCCAGTTCACCGCCCCTTTGCTGAACTGTCCGTCACCGGCATTGCGCCAGGTGTCGATGCGTGCTCGTCGAGTTTGTTGCACGTTGTCCAGGATATTCGAGATCGATAACAGATCGGTGTCTTGGTCGCCGTCCAGATCGGCCGTGAGAATGAAGTTGACGTCGGCATCAAGCGTCACATCGATCGGCGGCAAGAGATGGCCTTGGCCTGCGTTTGGCTGAATCACGACGCGATGATTTTGCGGATCGAGCAGCGCTGGATCGGGGAGCGAATTCCCTGCGAACGTTCCAACGGTGAGCGACGCGAGCGAACCGGCATCAGTGAAAATGTCGGAAGGGAATCCCAGTAGTTCGGCCGGATCAAAGCCGTGGTCGACTCCGGGTGCATTTTGACGCCATTTGGGTGGCGTAACTTCGGCCACGACATGGGAGCCGGGGGCAACAAACGGGAACGTGTACTGGCCCAGTTCGTCCGTCAACGCGGAGGGCTCGTGAGCGTCCCAAACGCCGTTCACGTTGTCGTCCAGGTAGATTCGAATATCGGCTTGCGGCTGCTCTTCGGTATCCCGGAGTCCATTCCCGTTGACGTCGATCCATTTGCTGCCGCGAATCATGCCGGGCGACTCGAGTCGATTCCCAAAGTTTGCGTTGTCAAACTGCTGAGATTCCTGGAGATCGATGCTGTAGAAGTCGGGCACGGGAGTGGTGGCAGTCCAACCCTTGCCTTGAACTTGTCGAACCGAATAGTGGACGGGCGGCAACTGTTCAAAACGATAGGATCCGTCGAGTTCAGTGAGCACCCATTGCTCACCCATGTCGAGTTTCTGGTTGTTGTTCGCGTCGAGATAGAGTTCCCAATACTGAATCCCCGATTCCGACGACTCCTGAGTCGCACTTGCATCGCCGTCATTCCAAACCGTGCCCTGTATCGATCCGAACAGCGCGGGATCCTCGACGATATTGCCGAAGTCAAGATCCTCACGGATCTGTCCCACGGTCAATCCGACGCGATATCCGTCGCTCGGTGCGGTTTGGATCCAACCGGGTCGCAGTTCCTCACGCACGACGTAGAAGCCCGAGTAATCACCCAGGATCTCGTAGGCACCGGAAGCATCGGAATACGCGACAGGTTCGTTGTCGTTCAGCGACTTGTCGTCATTGAGATCAAGGTAGATTCGCCAGCCACTCAGTCCGGACTCATTCGAGTTCCGTAGCTGATCCGTGTTCTGATCGTAAAAAACATGGCCGCGAAACCCGCTGTCCGCCGCAAGTAGTTGGCGTGATTCGAGTCGCTCGAAGCGAAGATCGCGGCAGGCCGGTATGGTACCGACACGAAGTACCGGCCACGGCTTCAGCAGTCTGGCAAGATGCCGCTGGCGATCGCGTAGCAGCGCGTGCAGGGACGATCGTCGAGCCATGAATCTCTGTTCCTGATCTCGCGAACGCTCCGTCGCACGTCCAAGCGCAGGGAGCCTCGGGGACTGTTTCCATAACGAGTCCGAAATGTTCCGGATCCGGACCACCGGTGATTAGAGCGTTTTTCCGTGGTCACGCCAAGCAATCGCCAGAGAAAAAATAGGGCGGATCGCTGTGTATTGATGCATTTCGGTCCTCGAGCCGACAGTCCCATACAAGCGGTTTCGCGAGGCCGTCTCCACCGGGTTCCACTCAATGGAAGGCTGGTGGATTTCCCGTTTTCTGTTGCTTGCCACGGCACAATGTACGCCGACTAACAAGACGAGCTTGACCGTAGGGAGTTTGTATTTCCTCATCCCACAGCGCTTCCAGACCCGTAATTTTTTTCTGTTCGCAACTTTTGTGCGGGTTGAGGGTTTATTGAACTGCCAATCATTCCCACCAACGAATTCTCCCCCGCCCGCGCAACTCTTGTTCGCCGCTCTTACCGGCGCTCGATTGTTTTGCTCAAGGAATCCCGATTGCATGCAAGCACGCGCCTGTCGTCAAACAGTTAGTCTAAAAACCATTTGTCTTCAATCATTAATAATAGTGAGTATCAGTGGCTGTGGTGCGGATGGCGGCCGGGTCAAAGTAAAGATTCCCGGGGTTCGAACCCCCGTCACCTACGGCGCCAACGAAGTGAAGTTGTCAGACGATCAAGTCATCTTGGGGGTGCTAGTCGACGGTAAGGCCCGAGCTTACTTCGTGCAAGCGTTGGCACTGCCCAGTCACGACCAGTTCCGAGCGAGCGTAATGACGGGGGATATGTCGCTGCTCGGGGATCATTTGGTAAACGATATCGTCAACAATGTGCCGATCAGTGTGTCGTATTGTGATTCAACGGATTGCAAGGCGGTGTTTACTCAGGATGGTACCGCACCGATCGATCTTTATGTCGGCGGTACAGACGGTGATCGGATGCTGCTGATGTTCCGCGGCGAACGGTTTCCACAAGATGCGGAGTTGCCGCCACTCGATCGAGTTCCCCATCAGCTCCTTCCTTGGGGCGAGTGGAAATCTCGCTATCCGCGTACCGATATTTATCTCGGGCGTTATGCCCCGGAATTCGTGATCGATTACGTCGATCCACGACAAATGGGGCCGCAACAATGATCCGTTACGATCGGTGAATGGTATCGACGTGTGTCGGCGGCAATATTCGATCCGTTTCCAGGGTCGCCCGATAGGGTGTCCAATCGAAAAGCTACCATGCGGACGGATGGAGTTATCGATCGCAAATGCCTGAGAAATCGCCGCTTTGCTCGCAGGTGGCCAGCGATGGGCACGAGCGACGGAGCGATGTAATCGAGCGAGTCATTCCAGTAGGCGATTGAAGAGACCGCGGGTCCGTTTAGCAAGAACCGATTTCGTTCGGCCTATCGGGAATTGTGACCTCGAGATTGTATCCGAAGCTGCAAAACGCAGCGGTACTCAAAATCGAATGCGGGAAACAGGACTTGAACCTGCACGACCTTGCGGCCACTAGGCCCTCAACCTAGCGCGTCTGCCAATTCCGCCATTCCCGCGAGACAGATCATGAGCCGGGACCAACATGGAGCGGGTTTCCCGGCGAAAACCTTGAACAAGTCTAGGCGATTCAGGGCCTGCGTCAAGTCGGCTGGGTTTTGGTCTTGGCGGGCAGGCGACGAGCGACGAGTATCGACGCGGAGGTCACACCCGGTCCGGAAAACAGCGGTTCACTTCGCAATAACCGCACCCATTGCTCGGCCGACATAGTCGGGTTCTCTACCGAGGGCGCCAACCGACGCAAGAGCCGCTCGCGTTGTTCGCGCTGATCGAGGCCCGGAGCGGCCACTAAAATCATGGTTTGGCCGGCTGCCAGTTCCGACTTTCGCTGTGAGAAATGAAAATCCGGATCGCTACCCAACGCCGTGCACGGTTTCGCCCAGGATCGGATTCCCTTTGGTTCCACCACCAGCGTCCAGGCGCTGCCGGCTGTTGCAGCCGTGAAAGTGCCCGTTTCAGGATCGCCTTGAACGGTACCTAGCGACGCCCACTGATCACCACTCGACGCGCTCCAGAAGCTGTCGGAGATCAATCGCACGAGCGCTCTCGGCGAATGGTCGTGTTCCAGTACTTTGAATGCCCCATGCAGTGCCGCACCATTTAAGCGTGCTTGATCCCCTTTGCCATGCCCTTGGCCTACCGCGAGCGACAAGTTTCCATCCGGAAGCACTGACCAATCGAAAAAGCCTCCGCCATAATCCGTCCAAGGACTGGACCACCCCGCGAATTCCCAACCGTCCACCAGCGGCTCGATGCTCGGCTGCCTGCTGCGCCGCCAGGTTTCGGCGGAGCTGATTGCGTTCGGGCGAGTCGCGTTTTGCCGCGCGGCTTCCGAGAGTAATACCTCTCGCTCCAGTTCAGCCGCAATGCGGCCCGCAACAATTTCCAGGATCCCGGTTTGCTCCGCAGTGTACTCGCGCGGTTCCGATCCGTAGATCCAAAGCGTGCCGAGCGGCATCGTCGGCGATGAGATCGGCACGCACACCGCGGAAGGAAATTCTTCAGGCGATTTCCAGCGCCGTACCATAACCGGCTCTTCAAGCACCACGGCATGGCCAAGCAACGCCTCGAGGTCGGCGATGGCGCCACGCAGCGGTCGAGGACCGTCCAGAAAACGCTCCTTCGGCAATCCCCAAACTGCTCGCAGTTTTAACTCCGTCGTGGAGTCATCGAGCAGATACAGGCCGGCGGCTTGAGCTCGGACCGCCTCCACACCCGACCGAAGAATCGACTCCAGACGCGATGCAAGGTGCTGGGCCTCTTCCGGCCGCGCTCGAACAGGAACCCCCGCTGCCAATTCCGCCTCGCGCTCCCACAGTGCCTTGCGAGTGCGCTGCAACTCCTGCATCAGTCCCCCGAGCGAATTCACCAACGGCGAGACCGATTCCTTTGCACAAGGTGGGTTCGGAACTCCCGCCGCGAATTCGATACCACAGTCCGCGGCAGCAGAAGGACTCGCCCAGGAAAGCGACCAGCCGGTCAGATTCAACACCGCTGCACACAGCGGATTCCAACTGGGCAATCCATCGATCGATGGCGGAGTTGCAATTTCCTCGACGTACAATTTCAAAGCACGGTCAGAATCGTTGGACACGGATCGTCTATCCCTGATGACGTGGGAAGGTCGAGGCGCTGATCCGTGCGCGTGTTGCCGGCCGTCACATAATCCGTGGCCCGCAAGGTTTTCATCGTCCGCAATCTTTGCAAGCGTGAAAGCATTTGCCCGGTCGGTCCGCGAAGCGCAGGTTGACACCGGTAAATCAGTCCCTGTCCGTACCTTCGCTACCGACGGCGCCGTTGATACCCCACCGCCATCCACATCGGCCCGGACCGATTACACCAGCACGAACGCCACGAGCTTCGTGTGCAAGCAGAAGCTGTTGCCGACCGATTTTCGATCTGGGCCTTCGCTCAACAAGTCGATACATTCGCCCCGACTGCGGCTGCAAAACGTCCTCGTCGGCTTGGCTGGCTAACACACCCTGGGTGCGATTCGATGGCTGGTGATTTTTTTGACATCACTTCCGATGCGAATCCGGCTCGATACCAAGGCGAACCCGCCGGTCGTCGTTTCCTCGGGATTCATTTCGACTGCTGCGGCACCTACACCAGGATCTACTTGCAAGCGGATCGCCAGCGATACATCGGACATTGTCCAAAATGCATGCGACGCGTGGAATTTCGGATCGGCGAAGGTGGCTCGGATAGTCGATTCTTTACCGTCTCCTAAAGATGCGGAAAGCGACCGACGCACTCGTCCAGTCGCTCCATGGTTTGATGGTAAAGATGCCATAGCGTCCCAGTGCCATAGCGTCCCAGTGCGGGCCGAATGATTGTGTCTTGAGCCAATCATGGAATTGCCGTACTATCCCGCACCCATGACGCCCAGACCCATTAGGTTGAGACCCTTCAGGCAGAGTCTCTGATGCTGGATTTTGAAGTCCACCGAGCAAGTCGTCGTTGCGCTGCGAGCGACCGGGAACTGCAGCCCGGAGAGCCGTTTTACTCCGTGCTGGTTCCGCAGGGTGGCAACGTCGTGCGACTTGATTACTCGCGACAAGCCTGGAAAGGGCCGCCGGAAAACGCCATCGGCTGGTGGCAGGCTCGCGTGCCCGATCAGCATACGCCGAAGGTGCAATGGGCCCCCAACACCGTCATGTTGCAATACTTCGAGCAGTTGATTGCGGAACCGGATAAACACGCCTCAGCATACGTGCTAGCTCTGCTGCTAATCCGTCGACGCATCCTGCGCCAGGAAGATGTTGAAACCGACGAGCAGGGGCAGGATTGGATCAAGGTGTTCAGCCCGCGCAGCGAAACGCACTACCGAATCCAAGCAATCCTGCCTGAGCCGGAACAAGCTCAGCAGATTCAAGAGTCGTTGTCGCGCCTGTTGCAGCGTGGTGAATCGCCAGTCGAAGTGGCTTCGTCGGAGCAGTCCGCCACGGAAGGGACCGGGGCCGCAGTCGGCGTATCCGAGGACGAGGCTCGCGCAACGCCTAGCTCGATCGCGCCGGCTGGTGATCTACCCGAGGACGATTCAGAGAGGAACGCCGATGCGGAGTCCTCTGGCAAGGGACCGCATTTTGTGACAGAAGTCGAACGGGAGTCAGTCCATGATTGATCCACCCGTTTCTTTGCCTTGGCCACGATTGGCACACGCGCTGATTGTCGTGGCCATGCTGCTATCGCAAGGTTGTCGCAGTTGGCCCTTCGGTCGTGGCCCGCAAATGGAAAAGAGTCCCATTGTCTTTCAGGCCGCGCCGACGCTGGATGATATCGTGCAAGCGGTCAATCGGAATTCCGAGCCGATTCAGCAAATGCAGGCGGAGACCGCCAGCATTTCCGTGCCTGGACTTCCGTCCTTGCGGGCGAACCTGATGCTCGAGCGGCCCCGCAATTTTCGCTTGCGCGCTCAACTCCTAGGCCCCGAACTCGACGTCGGTAGCAATGCCGAATTGTTTTGGTTCTGGGCAAAACAGAACCCGCGTCCCGCTGTGTATTTCGCGCGGCACGATCAATTTGCACAAAGTCAATTGCGGCAGCAGTTGCCGATCGATCCCGTATGGATGATGGAAGCACTCGGGATTGTAACGTTGGACGAATCGATGCGATTAGAAGGCCCGTTCCCGGCTGGGCCGGAACGTCTGGAAATTCGAGCCTACATGCCGTCGCCCGAAGGAGAGATTGCAAAGGTTTACTACGTGCATGCAAAGCACGGTTGGATCTTGGAACAGCATCATTACGGTCCGCAGCGGCAATTGCTCGCGATTGCGCGGGGATCCCGACATCAGTATTTCCCCTTGGAAAAAGTTTCCCTGCCGCTGCAGGTGCAACTGATTGTTCCGGCCGCGGAACTGAATATGACCTTGCAAGTAAGCAACTACACGTTGAACAGTTCACAGGGTGACCCCAACCAACTCTGGGCTCCACCGCAGATGAACGGCTACCAATGGGTCGATCTTGGGGCAGGATCAACCAATCAGACGGAAGCGGTACAGTGGAACCCCGCACCAACGACTCCTTACATTCGCGAATCGCGTGTTCCACGCCCCAACATGCGCGGACTCAATCATGCCCCCTAGATCAAGCCGGTAATCGCGGCAAGGGGCAAACGGGGCGAGTGGCAGGCGTCTTCAGTGGAAACTCAGCGGGCTGTCGCCTGACCTAAACCGTTTGGGATTTAAGACACCGCCGGGTTGGGTCGATTGCGACGAAGCTTGTCTTTCGCGCGACTTAGCGTAGAGCCGATTGAGTTCTCGGACATGCCGACCTTGGAGGAAATCTCCTGGTAGCTCCGTCCCTCGACGTAATACATCCGCACTACCTCGCGTTCGGGACTGTCGAGGCGTTCCAGAAGTCGTTCGATTTCCTCGCGACTTTCCAGCGGTTCTTCGGGCGACGATCGGTGGTCGACAGGGTGGAACTGTGAATTCGTAATGTCGCCGCTTGTGACATTGGATCGGCGTCGTAAAAGCTCGCGAACGACGACTCGACGAGCGATCACGGTCAGATAGGTCGCCAGGCTTGACTCGCGTCGAAACCGCCGCAGGATGGCAAAGTCTTCTTTTACCAAGGTGAAGAACACCTCGGCGGCGAGATCCTCCGCATCATCGACGCGGAGGCGAATGGAACGGGATTGAGCCGTGTGGTTAATGACATGCACGACGAGACCAAGGAAGCGATCCACAAATGCTTCCCATGATCCTGCCTTGCGCGCCAGGCATTGTTGCAATAGTTCGCGATCAATTTCCGAGAGTGCCACGGCCTGCCTCAATTACCGTCTGCCAGGGAATCGCCCTTCGAATCATCCGTGATTCAGTGCTCATCCGTGATGAAGTGCCGCTCCGCGAGTCCCCTTCCCATCGCCTCGAACTGGTTCGAGTCGATTTTCGTGAAACCTTGGGCGACTTATGACTTCCTATCGAATCCGTTCGTCGAACTGTCGGAACTCCGCCGATTCTCGGCCGAATCCCACTCTCCGCCAAATCCCGCTCTCCGCCAAATCCCAGGTGCGTTTCCGTCCAAGGAAAGGTCGCTAGGGACGGGGCAAGCGGCGTCATGCCGGTCGAAATCTGGCGTTTTGACGAGGTTTTTGACCCCCCTCGCCGTCCGAGGAAGTACGCTTCCCAGCCAACGCCCCAATTTTATTTGGGT
>JBJOLO010000510.1:0-4037 GCA_046045565.1 Planctomycetota bacterium
TGAGGTCCGGCGTTGGCGGAGCCACCCGAGAATCGATCAAGTCACCGACACGCATCATCAGCAAGCGAGGATTTTCCCGTTCCGCGGCCATTCTCCAATGATTCAGCGATCGGGCATCGACAACCTGGGGTGGCAGACGCGAAAGGTAGAAGTCCGCACAAGCTAAACGGCTCACCGCGCTATCGCGATGACGTAGTTTCGCCGAGTTACGCGCCAAGTCGTCGAGTAATTGCTGATTGTTTCGCAGGAAGGGGGCGCGAAGATTGATTCGGCCATCGACGAGCCCTTCGCGAATGAGGAGATCTTGTGCCGTGCGAGCATCGATGGGCCCGCATCGCACGCGCCGCCGCTTGACGATCGGCAGGCCGAACAGGGTCACCCGCTCCAGTAACATGGCGGAGCCATCCGGCTGGCTCCAGAAGGCATCGCGATAGTTTCGTTCAATGAGATGACGCGCCAGTGGTTCGATCCAGCCGGGTTCAATGCGTGCCACGGTTCGAGCATATCTACGCGATGTTTCCACTAATTCGGCGGCCAGGATCCATTTTGGACGGGTCAAGAACGTGCCGGAACCGGGCCAAAGAAAAAGCCGATTGCCATTCGCCCCGGTGTACTCGAATTCGTCAGTGCGACAGGCGATTCCGGAAAGCAATCCCGACATGATCGACCGATGGATGGCAGCGTAACGGGCTGTTTCATGATCGGACCTCGCGGAATCACCTCGCGAGTCGTCGGAACGATCGACGCCGGCAAGCGTGTCTTCCGGGGACGGTTTGGCTGGACCCGTCTTCGGGGTGTTGCGATGAGGGAGTTGTTCCCGCACAAGCTCGGAAAGTTGTCGATGGATATCGGTCCATTCGCGAAGGCGTTGATAGGAAAGAAAGGACTCCTGGCATTTGCGACGAAGTTGTCTTTGCCGCAAGGACTCGCGCAAGGCATGATAATGTCGCCAGAGCTTGAGGTAGCTGAGGAAATCGGAGTGGGGATCGTGAAATCGAGCGTGCGCCTCATCGGCCGCTTCTTGCCGGTCTGCCGGACGCTCGCGTGGATCTTGAACTTCCAGCGCCGCAGCAATGATGAGGATTTCCTCGACACATCGCTCATGCATGCTCGCAACAATCATGCGCGCTACGCGAGGGTCGACCGGGAGTTTGGCGATTTGGCGGCCCAGCGGCGTGATTTCGTGAAGGTCGTCCACGGCCCCGATTTCGTACAACGTGTCGTAGCCATCGCGAATGAGGTCGCTACGCGGGGGATCGAGAAACGGAAAATGCTCGATCGGGCCAAGTTGCAAAGCCTTTGTTTGAAGGATTACGGACGCGAGGTTAGTGCGGCAGATTTCCGGTGTTGCGTAGCGGTCGCGCGTTGCGTAGTCATCCTGCGAGTAAAGTCGTACAGCAATTCCGGGTGCCACACGCCCCGAACGCCCGGCACGCTGGTCGGCTGAGGCCTGCGAGATCCGCTCAATCGGCAGTCGCTGCATCCGACTCCGTGAAGAATACCGGCTGACCCTCGCAATGCCCGTATCAATGACGTACCGGATACCGGGAACGGTGAGCGACGATTCGGCGACATTCGTGGCCAGCACGATCCGGCGTCGCTCGTGCGGTTCAAAGACTCGTTGTTGCTCCTTGGCGGACAGACGGGCGTATAGTGGGACCACTTCAGCGGGTTCCGAGTCGCCGGGGAAGATGGTTCCGCGCAGCAACTTCGCCGCCTCCAAGATCAGGTACTCTGTCGGAAGGAAAACAAGCACGTCACCGAAAGGTTGTTCGTGGAATTCAGCGAGCGTTTCCACAATGCGTTTCGGCCAATCGGCGTCAAGTTCTGATTGAAGTTCGCCGGCCGGGCGATAACGTACTTCCACCGGGAACATTCGACCGGAGACCTCGATGATCGGCGCCGCTCGGTCGCGATGGCGAAAGAAGCGACTGAAACGTTCGGCCTCGATCGTGGCCGAGGTGATGATCAGTTTAAGGTCAGGCCGTTGCGGGAGAAGGTTTCTCAAGAATCCTAAAAGAAAGTCGATGTTAAGCGACCGCTCGTGCGCTTCATCGATAATCAACGTGTCGTATCGCTCCAGAAAGCGGTCGTGCTGAGTTTCCGCGAGCAGCAAACCATCCGTCATGAGTCTGACGTACGTTTGCGGCCCGACCGTTTCTTGAAAACGGACTTTGTAACCCACTGCGGTGCCGAGCGGTCGATCCAGTTCCTCAGAAATCCGCTGAGCGATCGATCGAGCGGCAATTCGTCGCGGCTGGGTATGGCCGATCATGGCATCGATTCCACGACCCAGATCAAGACAAATCTTCGGGAGTTGGGTCGATTTACCTGAACCGGTTTCGCCGCAGACGATCACCACTTGGTTTTCGAAGATGGCATCGGCGAGTTCTTCGCGCCGAGTCGTCACGGGCAGGTCCGAGGGAAACGGAATGCGAGGACGGGCTAGTTCGCGGTCGCGACGGAGCGATTGCGACTTGGCAATGGCCTGTTGAAGACGGTCGAATTGCGCCGGTTCGACCTGTTTGCCTCGCGATCGCTTCAGCCAGGCTCGCAACTGCCGACGCAACGACGCACGATCCCAGCCCATAGCCGAGGCAATCGCTTGTTCCAATTCGAACACCCGGGGATCCATCGTCGTTCGTTGGACTTGGGGCCAGTCGGACTCGCTCGAAAAGTCTCCAAATCACGTAAATTCAGATCCATCGCGTCGCACGATTGATCGTGGGAGAAACGGCGGTTCCGCGGTAGGGGCTGGACCCGTAGTCCACACTCAAGGCTATTCGATCGAACTTGATGACGCTAGGGCGGGTGGCGGAGGCCGTCGTTGTCTGCATGAAACGCGAAAAAGAGTCGAGTCGCACGTGGCAGGGACGCGGCCTAAGCAGCGCGGCTTGTTTGGTTCGCCTCAGCTTCGGGATGCGAGTTGCGATGAGCTTCAGGATCCGGTTGACTGAGCCCGTAATGGAGTTGCCATAGTCGAGCCTGCTTGAGGTAGGAATAGATGCCGTTCAGCATGCCGATCTGAAAGCCGATCGAGCCATCCAGGAACCCCAAGTGAAAAATGTAACTCCGGAGAAATCGCAGCGGTCCATTCAAGACCAGACGGACGAGGCTCGGTTTTCGTCCTTGAGCGTGCCACACGCGTGCCTGCCAGTCGGTGTATCGTTCCGTCTTCCGAAGGCACTGATCATAGCTCCACGTGGTGTAGTGCTCGAGTCGGCCGCGGAGCGTTCCGACGCGGCCCGAAGTTACCTCGACCTCGGCGTGGTCGGTGTCACCGACGTAACGCCCGAGATCGCGATGGAATAGTCGCAGGACGGTGTCGTACCCCCAGCCACCGTATCGCACCCGATGTCCGAACAAGTAATTGTTGCGGTAGACCCAATAACCGTCCAAATTCGGGCCCCGGGACATCATCTCACGGATTTCTTTCGCCAGATCGTGGGTAATACGCTCGTCGGCGTCAAGAATCATCACCCAGGAATGTTTCGCCTGCGGAATCGCCCAGTTTTTAAAGTCACCGGAATGAATGTATTCGCGTTCGATGATTCGGCATCCGCCGATTTCACGAACGATATCAAGGGTGCCGTCAGTTGATCCCGAGTCCGCAATCAATACCTCATCGGCAACCAGTTGAGCCGATTCGATGCACGGACGAATATTACGCCGCTCATTCTTACAAGGGATGATGACCGATAGCGAATTCGCCATGAGCGGCACACGACTCGAGGATGATAGAAGTTGAAAAACCCCGCGGATTCTAAAGACGAGTCCAAAATCTGGCAATACGAATCCCGCCCCCTCCCCTCATTCCAAGACACACACATTCTCGATTCCAAGACACACACGTTTTGGGCCGGTTGAGCCGCCACACCAAACAAATCGTGTGTGTCTTGGAATCGATCCGGGAATCGAAAACGTGTGTGTCTCGGAAAGAAAAACTGCCGGATCTGGATTCTGCCCCTTGCCCGGTCTCGATGGAGCGCTAGAGTTGAGATTGCAAACATTTATTTAGTCGCAGCCAAATGTCCCCC
>JBJOLO010000569.1:0-4196 GCA_046045565.1 Planctomycetota bacterium
GACTCGCACATCCGACGGAGTTCATCGAGTTCTTGCGACAAGCGGTGACGCAAGGGGCTTTCGGGACGCAGCTCTTCGAGCAACTGTTCGGCACGCTCAAAATTTTCGGGCGTACGGTCGCCCCCTTTGAACAACAAACCAAAACTACGCTGGACCTCGGATTCGGTGAGCAAGACAACCTCCGGCTTATCGACGTAAGAGTGCAGAAACAAGTACGAGATGGATCTTATTTTATTGCCAACGCCGTTCATCGCAAGAGATCCTTCTGCGATTCGCTGGCAATGAGAGAAAAGATTGCAACTTACGCGCTCTTAAGGTTCGCGTTGACAAGATTCGTCGGCCGCAAGTAGTGCTCGTCGATCTTGCCGAGTTCGTCCGCCGTGGCATCGACGGTCGCTCGGATCTGTTCGGGCGTGTGCACCGACGTGATGAAGAATCGCAAGCGTGCCTTTTCCTCCTCTACAGCGGGGTACAGGATCGGCTGCACGTTGATTCCGCGTTCGAAGAGTGCTCGCGATAGTTGCAATGCATGCAGGGAGTTGCCGGTAATGACCGGGATCACGGGCGTGTTGTTGCTCATGCCGGTGTTCAGGCCGCGAGCGCGAGCCAACTCAAGGAACAGCCTGGAATTCGCTTGCAGTCGCGTGACACGCTGCGGGTCCGTTTCGATTTGTTGGAGCGCTGCCAGGGCCGCTGCGGCGTTGGACGGCGGCAGGCCGACGCTGTAGACGAACCCGGGTGCGGTGTATTTCAGGTATTCGATGACCTCCCGCCGAGCCGCGATATAGCCACCGCAACTGCCTAGCGACTTGCTCATCGTACCCATCCACAGATCGACTCGACGGGGCGCGATACCAAAATGTTCGGCGATGCCGTGGCCGGTCTTTCCCATGGTGCCCAGCGAATGGGCCTCATCGACCATCAAAAACGCCTTGTGCCGTTCCTTGACCTCGATAAATTTCGGCAGTTCGGGGAAGTCGCCGTCCATGCTGTAGACGCCTTCGACCACCACCAGCACGCGTCGGTACTGCGAACGGACTTCCGTCAGCAGCTCATCCAGCGCTTGCCAATCGTTGTGAGCAAAGGGGCGGCGTCGAGCCCCCGACAGGATCGCGCCTTGAATGATGCTGTTGTGCGACAAGGCATCGTGCGCAATCAGGTCGCCGGGTCCGAACAGGTGACCGATGGTTGTCTCGTTCGTGGAATGTCCACCCACGTAGGTGATCGCGTCTTCGGCTCCCACAAAGCGGGCGATCGCCTCTTCCAACTCGCGGTGAATGGTCTTTTCACCCGAAACCAACCGGCTGGCGGAGACGCTCGTGCCAAAACGATCGATCGCCCGTTTCGCGGCCGCCGACACTTGGGGATCGCCCGACATGCCGAGGTAGTTATAGGTCGCGAAGCTGATCAATTCGCGGCCGGCAATGCGCGTCGTGTCGTTCACGACCCGTTCATGAACGGTGAAGTACGGGTTCGGCAACCCGGTCGAGGTCATCATCGTCATCGTTTGCTTCAGCCGCAGGTATTCCGGCATCTTGGCAAAATCGTAGCACTCGGGTGGAATCTCGCCCGCCGGCAGGTTGGTGGCCGGTCCGGCAATCGATACTCGATCGCGCCGAGGCGTCGAGCCGATGTAGCGAACGATGGCGGCCGCCACTTCACGGCAGGTCTCGATTTCCTGCAGCACATCCTCCGGGAACCGCCCGCCGAACGTTTCCTCGAGGCTGCTCGCAATCTCCACGCGTTCGAGCGAATCGAGTCCCAGTTCGAGCACGATATTCGTATCGAGGTGCAGCGACTTGGCTCGTTCCTTTGCCACAGCCCGCACATGATCCAGGACGATTTCCGCCACCGTCGGATCGACCTCGGGAAGTCCTGCGGCCGACGCCTGGGCAGCCGATTCGGTCGAAGCGGTCGCGCCGACCGAAACCGTGGACTCGTGCGACTCCGTGCCTTCAGCACCCCACGAATACCACTCGGATACGATCGACAGTTTTTTCGCGATGAATTCATCGCGGCAGGCATGCCGCTGAATCTTGCCGCTCGACGTTTTCGGGATGGAGCCAAACCGGACCAGCACGATGCCGTCGGGCGGGATTTCGTGTTCCGCCGCCACATCGCGGCGAATGGATGAGATGACGTCACCCCATTCCTTGTGGCGAGACCGCTCCACTTCGGCAACGATGATTAACCGCTCGCGTCCGTCGATATCCACCGCGAACGCACCGACCGCCCCCGACTGCAATCGAGGATTCGCCTGCTCGGCCGTCAATTCGATGTCCTGCGGGTACCGGTTCACGCCGCGAATGATGATCAAGTCCTTCAGCCGTCCGGTGACGAACAGTTCACCCTCTTTGATAAAGCCCAGGTCACCCGAACGCAGGTACGGTCCCTCGCCATTGGAGAGATGGGCCTGGAACGTGTGACGGGTGACATCGGGTTTGTTCCAGTACCCCTGCCCCACGCTCGGACTCTTGATCCAGATTTCCCCGACCTGGTAATCGGGTAGCGGCTCCAAGGTCGTCGGATCGACAATCTGGACGACTTCGAAAGGCAGCACATGTCCGCAGCCGACAATCGTCCGGGCCGCCTCGTGTTCTTCGCGAATCGGCACCACGCGGTGTTCGTCCAGCGCGCGTCCGTCGACGGTCAGCAGCACAGGCGGATCGTTTTTGTGACTGCCGGTCACGATCAGTGTCGTTTCGGCCATGCCGTAGCACGGGAAAATCGCCTTGCGCCGGAATCCTACCGGCCCGAATTTTTGCGAGAATCGCTCCAGGGTCGTAGGCCGAATCGGCTCGGCGCCGTTAAAGGCAACTTCCCAGGTGCTGAGGTCAAGTCCCTGCATTTCCTCGTCGGTAACACGTTGGATGCAGAGGTCGTAGGCGAAGTTTGGCCCGCCGCTCATCGTGACCCCGTATTTCGTAATGCCACGCAGCCAACGGACGGGCTTCTGCAGGAAGGTCATCGGCGACATCAAGACGTTGGGGCGGCCGATGTACATCGGTTCGAGGATGCCGCCGACCAGTCCCATGTCGTGATAGGTCGGCAACCAGGTCAGACCCATCGCGTTGCGGCCCGGTTCAAAGCAACTCATGATCACAATCGAGTTGCTGATGGTGTTCGAGTGGCTGAGCATCACGCCTTTCGGCGAGCCGGTTGAGCCGGACGTGTACTGCAGCAGCGCCAATTGGCTGCCGTCGATTGCCGGGGCTTTCCACTGGTCGGCCGTATCGAGCGGCACTTCATCGACGGCAATCCATTTCAACTGCTTGAGTTGCGGTGTTTCTTCGAGCAACCCGTCGTTCATGCGCTCGGTGACGCCGCGGACCGTCAGGACCACTTTCGCCTCGCAGTCGTCGGCAATGGCCTGGATGCGGGTCATGTTGCGGTTGCGGCGCGGCGGATAGGCCGGCACGGCGATGACTTTCGCGAACAAGCATCCGAAGAACGCTGCGACAAAGTCGAGTCCCGGCGGGAACAGCATCAGGGCTCGTTCGCCGCTCAAATTGTGGGACTGCAATCGCGCCGCAATCGCGCGGGCACGTCGCTCGAGATCAGCGTAACTCCAGACCAGCTCTTCGCTTTCCGTATCGGTGAAATAGTAGGCGGGAGCCGAAGCCTGGACATCCGCCCAATAGCGCAGCAAGTCAACCAGATTGGTCCGCGGCGGATTGAACGGGGCGAGGTATCGGTCGAGGTCCACGAACGGGAGGCTCCTGAAGGGTCGGCAAAATCGTTTCCGCCGTCACAAAGTCACCCAGCAGTCTACAACAGAGGTGGCAAATGTGAATATCCCCTCCCGGGGACCGTCCATGATCCGCCCACCCCCGCCGCCGTGCAGGGCTATGGAGTCTATGATCGGCCACCGACCGTCCGACGCAGATGCCTTGCTCCAGGCTTGCCGGATATTCCACCTGGGGGCACTTTGCGGGTCGTTAACCACGGAGAGGTGGAATCAACCACCAAGAGCAGAATCTAACCACGAAGGGCAGAATTTAACCACGAAGGGCACGGAGAGTACGAAGGGGGGGACAGAGGGAGGACAGGATTTTTTAGGGGAGAGGTTGAACGGGACCGCTTGTTTTTGGCGGTTTCGGGAGTGCAGGTCGCAACCGGATGGCGGCCGCATGGAGGGGGATCGGAAATCCAGATTTCTCTGTATCTTCCCCTTCGTGCTCTCCGTGCCCTTCGTG
>JBJOLO010000613.1:0-2963 GCA_046045565.1 Planctomycetota bacterium
CGCTGTAGTACGGACCGATTGCCTGGCCCAGGTAGCCGCCCATCGCAAAGATCGACATCGCTCGACTTCGCTGCGACGACCACGAACGGCCGCTCATGGCGGCCGCCTCGGGGTGATAAGCCGCGATCCCCAATCCCGCAAAAAGCAGCAACACGTAAAGAACCGGCGTTGAATGCGTCAAGCCGATCGCGCTCAGGCACCCCACCGCGACCATGGGTCCGGCAATCATCAGCCATTGGCCGCGCATGGAGTCGCCCAGCACGCCAAACATCAATTGAAAAACCGATGTCGCCAACGTCCAAACCAGCAAGCAGCCCGACGTCGAAGGCATGTCGTAGTGCTGCGATAATGCCGGCCACAGGGGACTCATCTGACCGGCCACGGTATCTACAACCAGGTGGCTGCACGAAACGATCGCCAGCCGTTTGAAATCGCCGCGATCCTGATCGACAACGGCATCGAGTCTCGCGGCAGACTCGTCTCTTGCCAACTCGATTTTTTTACATGCCTCGCCGGCAACACCGGTTGAAATGCCGGGTGCGAGGTCATTCGTTGGCTTGGGGGGGAGCATGGAAGATGATTGAGGCGGCGCTGGCGGATGCGTAACGTGGCGTTGATTATCGCACGACTTGCCGAAGTGTGTAATAGGCATCCGCAGGATGGAACGGTTGTCCCTCGCCCGCCAGGTTCCGCAGATGAATCTCGTAGACGTGTCCGGCTTTCATGCCACCACGTTCCAGTGTCAATCGCGCTTGGCGGTTGTCTGATGAAATCGCAATGTCCGTCACGCGCACGTCCGTGCGATCAAGATCGGGGCCGCCGTAAGCCGGAGTGGATTCCCGACGATAGCTGGAGATGGAATAGGACTCGGGACGGAGGGCGATCTCACGAGAAACGGGCTTTGCAAAGAGCAATTCAAATCCGTCGGCAGTGCCTCGCACCTCGGCGATTCCCGCGGGAAGTTGGTTGGGCTCAATGCGAACGCGCACCAATTCGCCGATGTTGTTGCCGCCTCCCCAGCCGCTGTCACGCAGGCTGCCGATCAGCAGTTCGCCGTGGGTATCGAGCGCAGCGCAGATGGGGCCGAGCAGCGCGGAGGTCTCGTCGGGCCGATCCGGCGTCAACGGATACGCCGCGCCTTGGTAGGTTTCTCCCACACGCTGCAGACTCATTCGAATCAAGCGACGCGTGTCGTATTCGCAGCCCACCAAGTGACCGTCCCATGGCCCGTACGAAACCGCTTCGGACTCCAGGACGCACAGTCCATTGACGCTTCGTGTCCAGGGATGAGGAATCTCGATGGCGGCTGGCGTGGTTTCCGGTCGAGCCTTTGATTTGCTGTCGATGGCGTTGATGAACCCAAAATGCCGGTTCGGCTGTACGTGATTCAGTTCATTAAACGGGTTGTAGTTGCCCTGGTTGTCGGTCACGAACAGCGATCCATTACGCGTTCGCACGATCCCCATCGGGAAGCGATGGCCGGCGGAAATCGTCTCGAGGGAGAACAAGCGGAAATCGTCGGTGGTGGGCTGGCGCGGCAGCAGTTTGACGACCTGTCCCCGATGCAGGGCCGCGATCGGCGAACGCTGATCCTGTTGGCAGGCAAACGCCGCATAGTAGTTGCCCTCGCTGTCGCGCGGCAAGCCAACCATCCAGTCGTGATAGTCGGCTGTGTAGCCCCAACCGGAAGCGAGGACTTGCATACGATCCGCGCGCCCATCGTGATCCTCGTCTTCCAAACGCAATAGGCCGAATTTCGTGCACACGTCCACGTGATCCTGGCCGATGGCCAGTCCATACGGCGCCGCCAGTTCATCGCTGTAGGCCGACAGCTTCCCCCAGTCACCGTCCGCGTTGCGATCGGAGAGCCGCCAAACTTGGCCT
The DNA here is from genome assembly GCA_046045565.1 of Planctomycetota bacterium. Taxonomy (GTDB): domain Bacteria; phylum Planctomycetota; class Planctomycetia; order Pirellulales; family Pirellulaceae; genus VGZA01. The sequence continues at coordinate 1,885 of JBJOLO010000613.1, forward strand.
TTGAGTGACGCGATGACGAGATCACCGTTGGGCACGGCTGCGATCGCGGTCGGCATCACATGGGCGCCCAGCGATTGTCGTCGAGCGACCATGCCTGGCGCGAAGGAAAAGTTCGTTGGCGGTGGCAAGCTCGGACCTTCTGCGGATACGCTACTGCCCTTCACCGATTCCACCTGCTCTGCAGTGGAATCGAGAGCGAACTCCGCTTGCCCCGCAAACGTTCCGGGCGCGACTTGTTTCAAATCGATGACCTGGCCACGACCTAGATCGGTCGAAGGAAGATGCCAACGCAGTGCTGCGACATTGCTCCGAACTTCGATGTTCCATCGCCAGCCCTTCAACCAGTTCTCGCCGGGCAACGGTTCCCAACGACTTCGGACACGAAGGTGATGCATGCTGCCGTCGCGATCGCGGAACTGCTCGCGCCATGCGGCAACCAAGGCCGGCCCGTCGTGTGACCACGATTCGAGCCACGCGTGCCACTGGCCAAACGGCACGCGCTCGGCATTGGCGATCGATAGTCCACGTGGTTCGTTGGCAGGATAGTGCAGGGCAAGATCGGTGCCGGTTGCTTCCCAATACCAGGACTTGCCCTGTGTGCGTTGTTTCGCGGTGTCACCCGTCGACCATCGGGCAAGCGAGGCTGTTTCCAGATCGAAGATCACATTGTGGCGATTGGGCAGGCCGATCAGCAGTGCATGGGTCCACGCCTGAGAATCGGCTCGCACCAGGTCGGTGATCACGGCGGCACGCTCATGGGCTTCGGGGATTCCCAGTCGGCGCACCCATTGGATCGGGTTGGGGTCCGGCGGTTGAAAGCCTCGGGTGTTGAGGATTTTCCAAAGCGAAGCGATCTGCAAGTCAAGTTGGTTGTTCAACACGCCGCGTACGGGGATCTGAAGCGAAGGCATCTCGACACCGGGCAGAACGCGAAGCGGTTCCCGCACCAATCGCTCGAACCATTCACGTCGGATCCGCGCTCCCAGCATCGACAGATTCGGACCTCGTGCATTCACCGGCGCCTTCTCGGGAATCAAGGAGCCAATTTGATGACAGCTTGTGCAGCCGAATCCATCGGG
>JBJOLO010000689.1:0-3397 GCA_046045565.1 Planctomycetota bacterium
TTCTTTGCGGACTTGACTGCGGGCTGGTAGTCGCTGGACGGCCATGGGGCGTTCTCTGTTTTGTCTGGAGTTGTTTTGGCGGATTCTTAAGGTGTCGCGGCTGACCGGGGCGAACGGAATATCGCGTGGCCCCGAGCATCTCTCGACCGGATCGCTAACGAGGTTCGACAGGGATGTCGATCCATTTTCTTTCGGCGTGCGACTTCAGGACGGCGTCGGCCACGATTTGCGATTGCAGTCCATCGTAGAAACTGGGGACAGCTTGCCGCCCCTCCACGATGGCCGAAATGAATTCCCACATCAAATCGTAACGGAACACGGTCGCCGGTTCCCCTGCGGCCGGATCCCGCGGACTCGAAGCCGGCTTGAGGAACTCGGCTGGAACATCGACTGGCGCGAGATCGGATCCGGTTTTGCCAACTAAGATCTGGTTCGGCATGTGGAGGCGATAGACGGCGGAGCCTTCGGAGCCGTTGATCTCCGCCCATTCGTGACCGAATCCGTTCATGCCATAACCCTTGGCGAGGGTGGTGCCCTCCCAAACGCCGGTCGCGCCGTTGCGAAATTCGCCGATCAGCGACGACCAGTCGTCGACGGTGGATGGCGGGCACGGTTCCCCAGCAACAGTGCGGTCGCGGGGTGCGAATCGAGCGACGGCACCGCAGATTTGGGACAACTCGCCCATGAGGTCGAGCGAAAAATCGATGCGATGGATCGTCATGTCGAACAGGTCGCCCGCACCTGCGCGTTCTTTGTACTGGCGCCAGCCCCAACTGGTCTCCGGCCAATCCAGAAACCGCTGACTGCGGAAATGCCTGGGTTCGCCGATCTGCCCCGATTTCAGCAGGTGGCGGAGGTAACGCATCGACGGGGCAAAGCGATAGGTGAATGCCGTCATGTGCACCACATCGGCGTCCCGAGCCGCATGGTACATTTGCCGCACTTCCTCGGCGTTCAAGCCGAGCGGTTTTTCGCACATCACATGCTTGCCATGTCGAGCCGCTTCGACGGCGATGGGCACATGCGTGTCGTTGGGGGTCGCGATTACCACGGCATCGATTGCAGGGTCTGAGCAGACGCGGTGATAGTCGGTGGTGAGGTAGTCCAACCCCCAGTCTTTACGGCGTTTTTCCAGCAGCCCCTCGCTGGCGTCGCAGGCGGCGGCCAGCCGGCACCGCGAATCCAGGCGAATTCCGGGCACGTGATGGTAATCGCTGACCGCGCCCGCACCGATGATTGCCACCTGGACCGGTCTGTCTAGAGAAAATTTGCGGGGCATGAAAGCTCACTTTTTTGAAAGAGATCAGGACGGGACTGACCCTGCCGGCGTCCCTGTTTTGTTGCCAAACCGTTGCACGATATTGCTTTCGGGCGAGAGCAGCAAGTGCCCCCTTGGCGAGCCCCTCTTTGTGTTTATATATTTATACCGCAAGAGGGGTGTCCGGCCGTCGGTTCAAGGAATACATTGTCTGAGGTCGTTTCGTGCGTTGGCAATCGCCCGGGTGTTAGCCGGGTGAGCAGCCACTCGCCAGATTTCAATCGATTTTAATACATCAATGTGCATTCTTGCGATTCAGTACAAGTTGGTGCCTGAGGCACCGATTCTCGTGGCCATGAACCGGGAAGAGCGGTACGACCGACCGACCGCTGTTCCATCCATTCAGTCGGGAAAACCGCGTATCCTCTGCGGAATTGACCAGCAGGCGGGGGGGACGTGGCTGGGAGTGAATCAACACGGTTTGCTCGTCGCCGCCTGCAATCGTCCTCGGCACCTGATGGGAGTTCCCACCCGGTCGCGTGGTTTGCTCTGCCGCGACATGCTGCGGGCCGGTTCGGCCCGTCAAGCAATGGACCTGGCGATGGAAGAGCTTTCGACGAACAAGTACGACGGCGTGAACTTGGTCTGTGCCGACGCCGAAAGCGGATGGGTCGTCCACGGTGGGGATGAACTCGAAGTCTCCAATCTGGAAGAAGGTCTGAGCATCGTCTGCTCGGGTGATGTCAACGATCCGCGGAACGAGCGTAGCAAGCTGGCTCGCCGCCTTTTGACACTGCAAACCCTGGATTCGCCGGTGAAATTTCTGGCGGTCGCAAGCAAGGTATTCGCTCGACCTGCATCGGCACCCGATCGTCCTGGCATGATCGTGGCGGGCAACGACCGTGGTACCGTCAGTTCCACGTTGATCGCCCTGGGGAAAAAGCCGCGAGACGCGATTTTCCAGTACGCTCCGTCATCGCCGGACAAGTCGAAGTATGAGGATTACTCGCCGCTGCTGCGAGATATCCTCAGCCGTGGCTTGCGAGAGTCGCGAACGAAGGCCAAGGCGTAAGCGCAAGTAGATTCCGGAAATCATGATCCAAGGGGCATCGCAATGCGATGCCCCTTGTTGTTGGTGTCGGCAGCAAGGAGCCGGTTTCGACTTCCCTTGCGAGACGGTCAGCGCGGCGATGGATCCGGTGAACGTCTTATCCGGCTCACGTCGAGTCGGTTTCGGTCGCCACGTTGAATCCGCTGACGTCCCGATGATCCGCGCAGGATGACCATCGGGACGCGGTTTGAACGTCGCCCACGCGACGGCTCTTGCAAACCTATTTTTTCTTGTCCGGGTAGGCAGGGGGAGCCGGCACGCGAGTCGGGTTCGCTTGCAGCGATTTCTTGATCTCTTCGATCGCCCGGTTCAATTGATCGTCGACACCGGCAAATTCGCGGGAAGGATCGTTGTCGACTTTGATGTCGGGTTCCACGCCCACGCCTTCCATAATCCAGTCGTTCGCTTCCAAGTTGAAGCGGCTGAACTCGGGACGATTCAGCGTGCCACCGTCAAGCAATGGCAAACTGCCGCGAATGCCGACCACGCCGCCCCACGAGCGCTGACCAATGATCGGGCCTAACTTGTGTTTCCGGAACCGGTAGCCGACGATGTCGCCATCGCTGGCCGAGTGCTGATCGATGAGCAGCACTTTGGGGCCGAGCACTTGACCCGTGGGATCGACATTGACGGCACCGTTGCGAGCAATCGTCCACATCGCCGGTTCGCGCCGTAGTCGTTCGATGATCATCGGCGAAACGTTGCCGCCGCCATTGCCGCGGCAGTCGACAATGAGTGCGTCCTTGTGAAGTTGTGCATAGTAGAATTTCACGAACTCATTTAAGCCGGGCTGCTGCATGTCCGGGACATGCACGTAACCGACGCGACCCTCCGTCGCCTTCTCGACCGTCTCGATGTTGCCCAGAACCCAGTTCAAGTAATAGAGCGGCTGCTCGTTCGACGTGGGAATCACGGTCTCGACATGAGCACCCTCGGGGCGAGGTTCACGATTGAGCGTCAATTGGACCTGCTTGTCCGCGTTGTTGACCAGCAGCGAATAGAAATCGACGACCTCTTTCGTTGATTTG
>JBJOLO010000694.1:0-3960 GCA_046045565.1 Planctomycetota bacterium
ATAGAGTCACACCCGGGTTGAGACGAGCTGACACTTGCGGAACTCGAATCAACTGGTTGCCGTTAAAGGTCACCACCACCGGCTGCCCGCCGACGTTATTGGTGAACGTGAAGCTCTCGTATTCAGGCTGCTGCCAGGTCAGCGCACCACCGACGTAGAAAATCTCACCGATCTCTGCCTTACCCTCAACCTCAACACCGAAGGTCTTCGTATCCGCGTACCCCACCCGAGTGGTGAAACTGTTGGTCGCATTGTTGAACACGTTATCAGTGAAGCGAACTCCTTCGAACTTCGACTGGAACGCCGTCGCATAAAGCGAGTAACTGCGCCCTTCGAGTTTGAGACCCGCCTCGAACATGGTGATCGGCGTCACGCGTATATCGGTACGGGTGGCATCACCGACACTCCCCTGGAACTCTGACGGCGACGGTAAGCGTCCTGTGTCGGTTACACGCGCGAACGCACCAAAGCCCTCGTTGAACTGGTAGTTCAAACCCAGGGTAAAACTCGTCTGATCGTAGGTTCGATCAAAACCCTGGAAAACCCCAGTGCCGGTGATCACCTGGTTATCAGCGAGTGTCCCGGCAACGCCGAGATCGACGGTCTTTTTACCCTCGACAGCACCCGAAAAATCGATCTCCTCGTATCGCACGCCCGCGTCGATGCGCAATGCGTCGCTCAGCTTCCACTCGTCCGCAACATACAGCGCGGTGCTGCGCGCTTCGACGGTGGCGTTGTCGAACAAGGATCCGTAACGAAGAATGCCGTTATCGGTGACCTTGCCCACGATTGCGCCATTCCCGCCGACGGCAAGTACATCGACACGTCGCGCCTGATCACGCAACTCCAAATTTGCAGTCGCCATGAAGCGGTCGTAATCGTACGAGTAATCCGCAAGGTAGGCGCCGACAGTCACGTCGTGGGTCGAGCCCGCTATCTCAAACTGCTTGGAAAGGCGCAAGTCATTGGCGAACTCGCGAAGCGGGACGATCACCGACAGCAGATTTCCGCTGATCATCAGCCCGTTGCCATTGGCGCCGTCGAGGTTGAATGTCTCGCCGGATGTGGCGTAGACCATACGCAAATCAGCGCCCGGATAAGCCGCTTGCGCAACACCGCGTAGCGAAGCCAATCGTGCTCGTGCCGTTTCAACGTTTCCCGTTGGGAACAGACCATTACGAGTGATCTCGGAGTCACGTAGACGCGCAATATTTCGCAAACGCCAGCCATCACCGAGACCCAAATCCAATTTCGCGGTTAACTGCGTCAGTTTGACATCGGTTCCGCGACGCAAATCGAAAGCGAAGGGCCCGTTGACATTCATGAAGCTCAACAGCCGATTATCCGGACCAGCCAGAGTTCCGAAATTCGGATCAAATCCCGAGACGGCAGCGACATCGCCAGACGAATCAAAAGTCAGTGGTACGGGCAGGAGAAATCCAACGTTGTCGTCGATATGTTTGACGTTCACGTCAATACGACCATCGGCTAGATCATGTCCGATTGCGACACGGAACTGACCGCCTTGGTTCTGCCGAAAGCCCGGCGGCCGAATGCCATCGTCGCTGCGAAAGAAACCGCCAACAGACATATCCCATGACTCGCCCAATGACGCGCCATAGTAAAAATCAGTACGGTACATGTCGTAGTCACCGACCTGCACCTTCACCAGACCTTCAGCTTTTTCACCAGGGCGACGCGTGATGAAATTCACGACTCCGCCCGGCGAGTTGGCTGCGAAAATCGCTGAAGGGCCACCACGAACGGCTTCGACGCGCCCAATGGTTTCATCAAGCCGGAAGGACTGGTCGGCGTTCAACCAGCCGAGACCGCCGTCGTGCTGAATGGTCAATCCGTCTTCCTGAATCGTTACCGAGGAATAACCATCTGTCGGGATACCACGCGAGCGAACATTGTTGGACGCCTCGCCACCGGATGCCTCCACCCAAAAGCCGGGCACCGACTTGAACACTTCCGCCGTGCTTAGTGGCGCGACAAAGCGCAAGCGGTCCGCATCGAGAGAAGTTGCAGCATAACTGACATCGATTTTCGCCAACTGACCGAGACCCGCACGTCCAGTAACGATCACCTCTTCAAGTGTCTCGTCGCGGCTCGGCGCTGGCGTCTGCGATACGGCAGCGGATGCAGCGATCAACATTGATACCGTCGCGGCAATCGACCAATTGATAGTGCGGTTTTTCATTCTCGTAGCTCCCTCGGCAAAAAACTGTGATGAGTAAATCAGGGTTTTTCTGCAACACCCTTGCAGGTACGTTGCGTTTTGGTGTCGACATCAAAGTAAATCGGATTGGAGATCAGCAACAGACGACCAGAAGTCGAGTCGCGGACATCGGCTCTGAGCCAGCGCTCACAACCTGTCGCCTGGAGGCCGACGGTAACGGCGTCGCTTGAAATCTCGCTCGTATGAACAATTCGCCCACGATCTGCATCACCGATCGTGACGATCAGCTGCTGACCCGAGACATCACGGGTCGCAACGTCAACTGAGTAAGTGGCGTTGACGCGCAGTTTGACGGACCCGCCCATCACGACCTTTTCGCCTGCAGCAGCAATACTTAAATCGAGATGACGCGTTTGCGTGCCATCGACATCAACGAACACCCGACCATCACGTACGCTCGAAAAGATTGCTCTTTGTGACAGCTGGGTCGCATACACGACGCTGCGCGGTCGCCCGACGGGCACTTGTCGATCGGCTGCGGCAGCTGGATCATGTGAGTCACTGCCCGCAATCGCAGCCACACGAATGCCGCGATCAAGCAATCGCTGCCAATACTCGAGTGCAGAGAAAGGTCCCTCGGCACTCGCAAAACGCAGTAGCGAGCCCCCATTGACGACCTCAACCGCATCAACCTCGTTCCAGCCAGCTTGACCGGACCATCCACACCCCATGCAATCTTCGTTAGCCGGCAGACCGGGATGGTTGACGATAACGAGCCCATGTCGTCGCCGCGTTTCGCTGAACACGGCAGCGATATCAGCGGCGCTTGAATCCGCCTTGAGAAACTCCGGCCACTGATCGATTCCGAGTACGTTGGCGTGCCCGCCGAATGTGGTCAACTCCATCCCCGGCACAATCAGAACACGATCAAAGTAGGCTTGAAGTTCGCGCAAGCCGTTGTAGTGGGCGTTGGTGTTGTGATCTGTGACCGCGATGAAATCGAGCGCTTCTCGGTCCGCGGCCAGCAACGTCTTGAAAATCGGACACGGCACTCGTCGCCCGGAGCGGCTATCGCAGCTGCCATCACTGTGTGCGGTGTGAGAGTGAAAATCGCCGCGATACCACGCGGACTCCTGACGAATCGGACCAGCGACAAACGCTGACTCAGGCAAGGCGTGCCCCTTGCGGTGCAAGCGAATCAGAATTTCGTAGTTTGTCGGTGGCAGCCCACGACCCGGCAAACCCACCGTCGCTCTGACGTTCGGGAAACCCATGACAATGCGCCACGTCCCAGCGCGGATCGGCCCCGGTCGATACGATGGCGTGGCATCCACCGCACCGATGGTCAAAGCGGTCTTGTTACTTCCGCTGGCACCGCGAAAGCCAGATTCATCGTACACCGCAAGATCAACAACGGTCCTCACGCCTTGACCATCGTGAGAAAAATCGATGTCGAGTCGATCGATCCCAGCCGGGACATCGAACGCGACTTCACGAAAGCGTTGATGATCGGTGCCGGTGATGGTGCCGACTCGGCGTATTTCAGTTGTATCGGTCTGCTCAGGCAGCAGCGGGGATGCAATCCCCGCCACTACCGAGAGCCACAATCCACCGAGCCAACCGAGCAGGGTTGGGCGGCGCATCACACTGCGACGATGCCGCCGTCGTCTCGTTGAATCACGATCGTCGCAGATCGCGGACGCGCCAGTCCACCGTCTGGCCAGTGTGACGGATACTTACTCGGGTTCGCCAAATCAGCCAACGGCGTATCCTCGCCC
>JBJOLO010000743.1:0-9000 GCA_046045565.1 Planctomycetota bacterium
AACCGCTCGTCCTGAAGCTTCCACAGCATCTTGTCGAACGCGGAGTCGATATGGCAATCCGGCCCCACGGCGCGGATCAGCGCGGCAATCAGGCCTTGGATTTCGTCGTGTAAGGTCAGCAGTGCGGGCAGGTCCTGTTTTTTTCCCGCTTCGAAAAAGGCGCGACATGCGGAGTGGTTGGTGGCGACCGAGGAGAGTAGCCCGCATTCGCCACGCTGGGTGGCGTAGACATAACCGACTTCGCTGACGAAATGCTGGAGTTGCGGGGAAAGATCGAGGAGTCCTTGAATGCGGCTCATCGAGTCGGTGCTGTTTTTCGTGGCAACGAGGTTTGGGTGGACGCTGGCGAGTTCCGCGTATTGCTCGGGCGTGATCAGCCGCTTCGTGCGCATCAGGTTGTAATGCAGAAACTGACAATCGGGAAACCCGCCGCAGACCGATCGGAAAAACTGCGAAACTTCGGCATCGGTCAACGCTCCCCAACTCGGCAACGAAATCTGAAATCGACGAACACCCAGCTTACGGCAGAAATCAATGCGCTCGAGGATTGTCGACAGCGATAAACTGATGATTCCGACCATCGCTTCGGCGCCGCCCTGATGCATCGTTTCATGAAAGACGCGGGTGATTTCCTGGAATTGTCGCTCACTTACGGCGTGGCCTTCGCCCGCAGTTCCGAAAATGTACAGGTAGGGCGTTAGCTGCAGCATCGACCGAACCTGATCGACAAACAGCGGCGCCTGAAACTGGCCTTGCTCATCCCAAGGAACGACGCAGGTGCACATGATGCCGGAGGGAAACCGTTTCATTTGCGTTACTCCCAGCAGGTAGGCAGCCGACAAGAACCAGGAAGTTGCCATATCGGTTGCGCAGTCAGTCGAACCGTCGACCCGAACGAGGCACCAACTTACCTGTTTCGCGACTGAGGGACAACAAAGTTGGCCGACGTGACCGCGACCGCTTGCAGTCGGGTGGGTGATCTGAGACGATCGCAGAGCAAGTAGTCGTACAAGGGAGGAGCACGGTCGTGGAACGAGTCCCTGAAATTCGCATTCGCCTAGCGGGCGAGTCGCCGGCGAATCGTGATGGCGAATATGTTCTGTATTGGATGACCGCTTTTCGCCGAGCGGAATGGAATTTCAGCCTGCAACGTGCCGTGGAGTGGGCGAAGGATCTAGGAAAGCCGCTGATTATCTTCGAAGCCCTTCGCTGCGGTTATCAATGGGCCAGCGATCGATTTCATCAGTTTGTCATTCAGGGTATGGCGGACAATGCGAAGTATTTCGCCCGAAAGCCGGTAATTTACTATCCGTATCTGGAGCCAACCCCCGGCGAGGGGAAAGGTCTGCTTGCTGCACTTGCGAAAAAAGCATGCGTGGTGGTGGGTGACGATTTTCCTTGTTTCTTCCTGCCTCACATGGTGGAGGCGGCACGCAAACAGATTCCAACTCGGTTCGAATTGGTCGATTCCAACGGACTGTACCCGATGCGGGCGACCGATACGGTCTTTGGCCGGGCATTCGACTTCCGCCGCTTTTTACAAAAGAATCTGCGACCGCACTTGGACGAACTGCCGGAACCCGATCCCCTGGCGGATAGTCGGCTCGCGAAACTTCCGGACCTGCCGGCTGCGATCGCGCGAAAGTGGCCTGCCGCCGACGTCGTCGCCATGGCGGACGATCCGGGGCGTCTCGCGGAATTTCCGATCGACCATCAGGTAAGCGTAACCAACCAGCGCGGCGGTGCCCGCGCGGCGCAAGCACGGCTGAAAGAGTTCCTCGATCAGAAGTTGAGCCACTATCGGGACGAGCGCAATCAGCCCAAGCCGGAGGTGGCCAGCGGACTGTCGGCCTATCTGCATTTCGGGCACATTTCGGTGGCGCAGATTTTTGCCGAAACGATCATACGCGACGGATGGACACCGAAGAAGATTTCGGAAAAAGTCACAGGCAGCTCGGAAGGATGGTGGGGCGCAAGCCCGAATGTCGAATCGTTTTTCGATGAGCTGATCACGTGGCGCGAAGTGGGGTACAACTTCTGTTCGCACCGTTCCGACTTTGATCAGTATTCGTCGCTCCCGGACTGGGTGCAGAAAACGCTCGGAAAGCACGCGAGCGACAAGCGTGCCTACATGTATTCGCTCGAACAGTTTGCGGATTCGCAAACGCATGATGAACTGTGGAACGCCGCGCAGCGGCAACTTGTGCGGGAGGGACGAATACACAACTACCTGCGGATGCTCTGGGGAAAGAAGATCCTGGAATGGACTTCGTCGCCGCAGGATGCACTTCGCGTGATGATCGAGCTGAACAACAAATATGCCCTCGATGGACGCAACCCGAATTCATACAGCGGTATTTTTTGGGTGCTAGGACGATATGACCGGCCTTGGGCGCCGGAACGTCCGATCTTCGGCTCGATTCGCTATATGAGCAGCGACAATACGGCAAGGAAAATTCGAGTCAAGGAATACGTTCGCGACTACGGGCCCTGACAGTAAGCTGCCGGACGCGATACCAGCCGTTTCAGCCCGCAAGATCGGCCCGGTCGGCGCGGGAATTTGTGACGTAGGCTTGTTGTAGAAAGGTTCAAGTCTACCGTGCAGGCGTATGTCGTTCTTTTTGTGCTGTATCTGCTCGCTACATCGCTGGCGGCAAATTGGCCTGCCGCCTATCCGGTTTCGTATGCCGCGATCGTAGTGGGATGTGCGATCGTCATGGCCCGGCTGTTACGCGGCCGCGGCATACTTGCTCCGCATCGACAGGTGATGGACGCGGTTTTGGTTGGCTTGGTTGGCATCGGGTTGTGGATCGGCTTGAGCAACCTGCATCTGGAGTCGCACCTGACAACCTTGCTGCCCGAATGGCTTCGTCCGGGAACACGCGTCGCGTACAACCCGTTTGAAGAAATCGACCACGCTTGGCAGGCGTGGTTGTTCGTGGCTTTTCGAATCGCGGGGTTGTCGGTGATCGTGCCGATCGCCGAGGAGTTATTTTGGCGCGGGTTTCTTGCGAGGTGGTTGATCGCAGCCGACTGGGAAAAGATTCCGCTCGGGCGATTCACTCCGTTTTCATTCGCGGCCGTAACCGCCCTGTTTACTCTTGCGCATCCCGAATGGTTTGCGGCCGCTGTCTATTGCACGCTCATCAATGGCTTGCTGATGTGGAAACGCGATCTGTGGCGATGCATCGTCGCTCACGGGGTCAGCAATCTTGCCCTGGCCGTGTATGTGCTCGCCACGGAATCCTGGTGGCTCTGGTAGAAACGACCGCTCGGTGGCTCGCTTCGACAAAATTCAAACGGGCCGTAGTGTGGCGCAATCGATGCCTAAGGTTGTGGCGTCGGCGGGGCAGACAGCGAGCGGAGGAGGTCGGCGTAGGTGCGATCGTTCGGGAATCGCCGCACGAGTTCTTGTGCATGCACTTTTGCATCGTCGATCCGGTTGAGCTTCTGATAGAGCAGCACCAGCGCGAAGCGTGCATCGGGCATCGTTGGCGCGAGGTCGATTACCTGGAGTAGCGTTTGCTCGGCCAACGATTCCTGCCCATCGAGATAAAGAGCGAGGGCGTAGCGATACTGGAGCGGTGCATTTTTCGGAAAGAACCGAGCATCGCGATGGAGGAATTCGAGTTCCTGTTTTCGTAGCTCCCGCACTGCTTGCTGCGTGCGTTCCCACTCCGCAGCCAGTGATTCCGCCTCGTTGCGCATTCCGCTTTGCACGGCACGGCGTAATTCGCGTTCCGTAGCTTGCGATTGATTTTCGAGCAGCGTCGCCAAATTGGATCGTGGTCCCGCCACGCGGGGCTCAACAGCGATGGCGGCCCGGTATTCGGAGGCAGCTTCCTGCAGATTCCCCGCACTTTCGGCCAAGGCGGCCAATCCCATATGCGCTCCGGCCCGCTCCGAGTTGGCCTGGTAACCTTCCTTGAGTTCCTCGAGCGCCGACCACATCTGCCGGCGGATGGTACCCGGAATCTCGCGATCACGAACCGCGGCTGGCAATCGTACGAGGCTGCGTGCCGCGGTTACCCGCACCAGTCGCTGCTTCGCCTCGAGTAGTGTTTGAAGCCGTTCGATGATCTTGCGGAATCTCGCCGCCTGTTCACCGGCATTGCCGGATGCTTCGAGTTGAGGTAGGAGGCGGTCGAGTTCATGTTCGAGACGGTAGATTGCGGTAACACGCACGAGTTCCTCCCGGTCTTCCAGTGACTGGAGAGCAAGTTCCAACGTCGAATCGGAATTCTGATCGCGTAGGTTGGCCATGGCTGTGGCGCGGACGATGGCCGGCAGGTTTGCATCGCGAACCAGCGACGATAAAGAGGCTTCACGCTGGCTGGCTTCGGTCAATGCCTTGGCAAATTGATTCGCATAATGGAGCGCTGCATCCTGATCCGACTTTTCACCGTACCACTCCAGCACCGCTTTGTGCATGGAGCGATCAATGCGAGCGAGTTCGTTGCGAATCTCCTCATCGCCGTCACGTGCAAGGCGCATCCAATCCGCGTACTGCTTCAGGGAGACGTGCTTGTCGTTCGAGATCTTGGATTTGTCGATGTGACATCCTGTGCAGGCATTCGGGGTGCCAAGGTTGAGACTCAAGCTCGGGCGGGGCACGCGAAGGCTGTGATCGCGACGAGGATCCACTTCCATGTAATGCGTGACCGGCATGTGACAGTCGACGCAATTCGAGCCCGGTTTGTCCGGCACATGATGGTGATGGGATACGGCGTCGTATTTTCCGGCGGGATGCGCGTGGCAGGATGTGCAAAGCTTGTTGCCTGCATGCTTGGGACGTCCCGAGTGTGGATCGTGGCAATCAGTGCAACGAATGTTCTTGTGATACATCTTGCTCTGTAAAAACGATCCGTATTCATACACCTCTTCACGGATCTGGCCGTCGGCGTGGTAGAGCGAGACGCCCTGCGTATCGATCAGCAGCTGAGGCAGGTAGTGGTCGAGAAAGGGCTCGCCGGGTTGGAAATCGGGGTAGACCGATTGCCGATGCGCGTGGCATTGGGCGCAGACTTGCACCTGCTGTTCTGCCGAGGCCTCTCGGGACTTCGGCAATCCGTAGCCGCGTTTGCGATCCCAGAAAATCTTGCGAGACTCGGCCAGCTGCACATGCACGCTGCCGGGACCATGGCATGCTTCACAACTGACATCGATCTCGGAGTAGGTGGTGTGATAGGTGTTTGTTTTGCTATCGAAGTTTTTCTGAAGGTTGGTCGAGTGGCATTCGGCGCACGAGGTATTCCAGCACTGGGTAATCCCCGTCCAGTGCAGTTCGTCGTCCGGCTCGAGTCGCTCGGAAACATCCGGAGGCGGCAGATAGAACCATTCGCGTCGCTGCGTGTCCCAACTCAGCCTTAGCACCTGGACCCGCGAAATTGCGTCGTCGCTCATGTCGGTCGGTCGATTCATTTCGACCATGTATTGCTGCAGCGGGTTAACGCCCAGGACATACTTGACTTCGTACTCGTGCAATTCACCGTCCGGACCGTCTGTCTCGACCATGAACTTCCCGTCACGCCGGAACATCCGCGAAGTCAGGCCCTGATGGGTGAAGCGGACATCGTTGAAGTCGGCAAGGACGGTTTGCTCGTTTGCGAGATCCATCGCACGATCGTGATCCGAACCCTGGTAACGTTCGGCTTCGGCTTGATGACAGCGCACACACGACTGTCGACCGACATACGTTGCTTGGACCTCGTCGGGCAACACATACCACCAATCGGCGACCAGCCAGCCGCCGGCCAGAATCACGGTGACGAACGGAAGGAGTCGAGACGGGGTCAGCCGTCGCCGCCGCGGGGAAGCCGCGGAACCGTTGTTTTTGTCGCGATTGCGGCGGTTTTTCATTCGGAGCGAAACCCGAGAGCCGATTTTGGTGTTTAGATATCGGAGTACAACCTCTAGATTACGAGCAGCCTTTGTGGCTTGCCAGTGGGGGCGGGGTTCCCCGAATGGTCTATCGAGTCATTGAATAGCCGATCGACGCATTACGGATCGTTGCGTTGCGGATCGTCGCCAAACCGATCTTTACCAAGCCGATCTTTACCAAGCGGATCGATTTCATGAGCCGGATCGCAAATCGATTGTTTGCGATCGTTTTCGTTGCCTGCTGCGTTGCAGCGGCAGAAGATCGAGTTGGCCAAGGACCGATGCCGCAGTCGCCCATTGTCACGTTGTTCCCCGACCAGGACGTGCAAGGAAATCCCGTTGCGAAACAGGCGGTTTCGAAAGCCAAAGGGATCGTTCTGATCTTTCTCAATCCGGAGTGTCCCGTAGCGAATCATTACGCTCCTGAGATGAACCGTCTCCAGTCAAAAAGTGGCGATGAGCTTTTGTTCTTTGGTGTGCATAGCGATCCGAGCGTGACGCGCGAGCAAGCAGCGGCCCACGCCAGGGAGTTCAGCTTGCGATTTCCGGTCGTGCTGGATCCGGATCAGCGACTTGCGGAAGCTGCCGGAGCGAGACTGACTCCCGAAGTTGCGGTCATGACACCGGATCGACGTGTGCTGTATCGGGGGCGGATCGACGATCGCTATTCCGAGAATGGCAAGCGCCGGGACGAGCCCCGTCGGCGTGATGTGGAGTTGGTGATCGATGCGCTGCGGTCCGGTGCTCGCGTGGATGTGCCCTATACCAAGGCATTTGGTTGCCCAATCCCGAAGCGGCGCGATGCGAAGAAGTCGTAGTGGCAATCTCGGATGCTCGCCCAAGGTAACGGAGTGAAGAAAGGTCCAAGACGATGTCGAGAAGCTCCAGGTCGTGGAATTTGTGGGTTGTTCTCAGCGTGTTTGTGGCGTGGAATTCCGCAGGAGGCGCGAAGGGGAGCGAAGTCACGTTCACGCGGGATGTCGCGCCGATCTTGTTCAAGCATTGCGCGACCTGTCATCGGCCAGGCGAGGTGGGGCCGTTCTCGTTGTTGAACTACGAAGATGTCGCCAAACGCGCGGAGTTCATCAAGCATGTTACGCAGGCGAAGCGGATGCCGCCGTGGAAAGCCGAGTCGGGATTCGGCCACTTTCTCGACGAGCGTCGTCTCTCCGACCAGGAAATTGCAACCATCGCAACGTGGGCAGACACGGGTGCCAAAGAGGGTGACCCGAACGCGCTACCTGCCGCTCCGAAATTCCCTGAGGGGTGGCAATTGGGGCAGCCGGATAGGGTGTTGAAGATGGCAAAGCCGTTTCAAGTTCCGGCAGGTGGCAGCGATGTGTATCAATGCTTTGTGATTCCGATACCGATCGAGAAAGATGAGATGGTCACGGCGATCGAATTTCGACCGGGAAATGCGCGTGTGGTCCATCACGCGATCTTGTATTTGGAGAGTCGCGGGCAGGCACGAGCGCTTGACCCCAAAGGGGACGGTTACCGAAGTTTCGGTGGCCCGGGTTTGTTGCCGTCCGGTGGATTGGGGGCCTGGGCACCGGGGGCGATGCCGCGACACCTGCCGGAAGGTTTGGGACGATACGTGAAGAAGGGCAGCGATCTCGTGTTGCAGATTCACTACCATCCATCGGGGAAAACGGAAGAAGATCAATCAAGCGTGGGTATTTACTTCGCGAAGCAGCCTGTGAAGCAAATGGTTGCGGGCATGGCAGTGCGTAGCCGCGGTCTCCATATTCCGCCGGGTGAGGCCCGCTACCATGTGACGGCTTCCAGTCAACCGCTGCCTGTGGATGCCAATTTGATCGCGATCGGGCCTCACATGCACATGATCGGTCGCGAAATGAAAGTCGTTGCCGAAACACCAAGCGGCCAGACCATTCCGCTGATCTGGATCAAGGACTGGGACTTCAACTGGCAAGGATCCTACCATTACGCCGATCCAGTCCGATTGCCCAAGGGAACGGTGGTGAAGCTCGACGCTTACTACGACAACTCCGAGAGCAACCCGCAAAATCCAAGTAGCCCGCCAAAGTTGGTGCGCTGGGGAGAACAAACCACGGACGAGATGTGCCTGCTGGGCCTGCAACTCACGGCTGATTCGATCGGCGATCTGCGGAAAATTACTTCGATGCGAGGAGGCCTATTGGGCACGGCGTTGTTTGGTGGAATTCCCATCGATGAGGCCAATCCACCGAAGTACGACAACGTCAAACTACCTGCGGAAGGCGTGCCGATTCCCGATCGATTCCGCGCGGTGCTGGGGTTGTATGACCGCGATCGCAACGACCGACTGACACAAGATGAAGTGGAACGCATGCCGGAGCGACTGCGCAATCGCGTGCTCGAATTTGTCGGAGGATTGCTGCCGGACGAGTAATCGGGCCGTCATGACCATTCGCTGCGGCAACGATCCGCTTCCGATGTGACATTGCACGATCCATCGCGGAGCACCGTCGTTGCTTTCCGTTTCAACCTGCTAGAATGTGCGGGCCCTTTACCAAGAGGCCTGCATCGAGTGGTCGAATAGGTTGGAACGCGGGAGAGTTTCGAAATGGTGCCAATTCCTTTGCGTGCAAATTTCATAGGATTCCTGTTTAGCAGGTTCCTGCTTGAGATCGATTTTCCATTGCTGGTAATGGTCGGGCTGGTCGCGTGCGAACTGTCGGCAGCGGATCCAAACCCGGGCGGCGTGCCGCCCGTTGCCGCGCCTCAGACGGATTCTTATCCCGAGTCGCTTTGGATCGAAGCGGAGCATCTGCGAGGTGTGAAAGGTTTCTGCTGGCCGATGGGCACGCCGGCGATGAAAAAGACGGCGGGCCATTGGGGCCTGTCGGGGCCGGGGTGGGCGGCCGAGTGGAATCAGGGAGGAGAAAGCGGGTTCCTGTCGATTGCGACCGCCGCGGATGATGATCGTGCGACGGCGACAACCAGCATCGACGTTCCGGCTGAAGGCCGCTATTTCATCTGGGTGCGCTACGGCGATTGGCGCGAGCAGTCAGAGCCGTTTTCGATTCGCATCGAACAACCTGGCGCCGCAGCCTGGCAGGGCGACTACGGTGTAAACGCGGTGATCGACGAAGACAACGAATCCAAGCTGTACTGGGG
>JBJOLO010000749.1:0-8348 GCA_046045565.1 Planctomycetota bacterium
GACGAAGCCCCGTCGCAGAGAAAATGCGAGCCAACGCCGAAAAGTGGTTAACGCTAAATCTCGTGTTGGCCACCGCGATCGTGGCGATCGGCGGCGGGATGCGATTCATCGATCGCACCAAGAAAGCACCCAAAGGGGAACCGGCCGCAGCCGTGGTCACGGAACAACGCTAAAGCCGCGGGAGCATCGGCACCCGGCCTATTTCCCGCTCCGTTCAGAATCGCGCTGACCACTACATCGCTTCCAACCGCCCGCGATCCACGTTGTTCCGGTCCATGGTATTCATCTCGCCGGACCGGATTCTCGACGTTGGCAGCCCTCGAACGTCATCCTCCGGCGGTAGCAGTGCTGGTGCCGATCGAGTATCCTGAAGGGGCGGATTCATTAGCGAATTTGGGGTGGGGAGGATGCTCCGCGAGGCCACCTGTCAAATGCGGGCGTACCTACGACCGCGCGTGATCCGGGTTTCGCAGCGACGCATGCCACTCCCTGCTCAACGGAAGATTTCCGACCTTTCATGAACCGATCGCTTGTCGCGATCAAACACGTTTCGCTCCACGCCTCGCGGCATTCGCAAGAGAAATCGAAATAACGCCCGTTTCCAGCCGACCATGATTACGATCAGCTACCAATGCACCGAATGCGGCACGCGATGTACCGCTCAGATCCCCGAGGTTGCCCCCGAGGAACTCGAGTGCCAAGCGTGTCGGGCACGCGTCGCGGTGCCTGCAGGGGCAATCGTCGAGGGACATGTCGAACGCTGCATGGTTTGCCCCAGCACGGAACTCTACGTGCGAAAGGATTTTTCTCAGCGATGGGGAGTGGGGATCGTCGTCGTGGGTTTGGGCTCCAGTTGCATAGCCTGGTATTTCCGCCAGTTCTATGTCACGTATAGCATCTTATTCGCAACCGCGTTGATCGATGCCATCCTGTACTTGTGGCGAGGCAATCTCCTGCAGTGCTATCGCTGTCAGGCTGAGTATCGCGGGTTGAGCGATTTGGCGACTCGCGAGCCATTCCATCTCGAGACGCACGAAAAATATCGCCAACAAGCGGCTCGGATGACGCAACTTGGTGCGAGTTCCGCATCCTCGAAATCGGACTGAACCGGACTTTCGTATGGATGCCGAGCGAGAACGAATTCAGGCTGATTTGAGAGGACTCGTCGCCGGCGAGGTTCGCTGTGACGACCTGATAACGCGTCTGTACGCAAGCGATGCGAGTCTTTACGAGGTCTTGCCGCTGGGAGTCGTTCGTCCTCGCGATACAGCGGACGTTGTGGCCTGCGTCCGCTATGCGTCCGAACGCAACATTCCGATTCATCCGCGAGGCGCCGGCACCGGGATCGCCGGCGAGTCGCTCGGGGCCGGTCTGATTCTCGACTTCGCACACACGATGCACCGCGTCGTGGGCATGACCGATACCACCGTACGCGTGCAACCGGGCGTCGTCCAGGCGCGACTGAATCGACAATTGCAAACGTGGGGCCGACATTTCGCCCCCGACCCCGCAACCGCATCCGTCACCACGATTGGCAGCGTGCTGGCGCTCGACAATTCAGGTAGCCATTGGCTGCGATACGGCTCCGCGCGAAACCATGTTGTCAGCATGCAAGTTGTGCTCGCCACCGGTAGTGTTGTCGAGATCAACCAGCACGAGATTGCGGACGATCCGATCGAGTCCGACGAACTGGGCGTGATCGTGCGGCGCGTTGCGGACCTTCTACGCCGGGAGCAAGACACGATCCGCGAATGCCGACCACGTTCTCTGGTCAATCGCAGCGGCTATCACGTCTACGATGTTCTCTCTGACAATCGCCTCGACCTCGCGCGCATGCTTGTTGGTTCCGAAGGTACATTGGCCATCATCACCGAGGCGACGCTGCGCACGGAACCGTTGCCTCGTCATACTCATGTTGAACTCCTGTTCTTTGATCGCCTGGAAAACGCAGCACGCGCAGCCTGCGAAGCGGGCAAACTTGGTGTCAGCGCCTGCGACCTCATGGACCGGCGATTACTGAGTATCGCCCGCGAAACCGATGCTCGTTACGCATCGGTGATTCCGCCCGAAGCAGAAGCCATGCTGCTAATCGAACAACAAGGCGATGACGCCCGCATCGTGCGGGAGAAAATCGACGAAGTGCTGGGGGTGGTAGTGCGACGCGAACGCATGGCCTTTGCCCACCGACCGGCAACACTTCCGGACGAAACCGAGTGGTACTGGCGTCTTGCCAATCAGGTGGTCCCGCGACTGTACACGCTGAAAGGCGCCTCGCGTGCAGTGCCCTTCATCGAAGACTTCGCGGTACCACCCGATTCGCTGGCCGACTTTTGTTCGCGATTGCAAAACGTCCTGAAGTCCCACGAGACCACCGCGACACTCTTCGGCCACGCCGGCCATGGTCAACTGCACGTACGGCCGTTTCTCGATTTGAGCGACCCGGCCGACGTTCGCAAGATGCGGGCCATTGCAGAAGATGTCTACTCGGAAGTCTTGCGAGTCGGCGGGACAATTGCAGGCGAGCATGGGGACGGACTGAGTCGCACTTGGTATGCCCGTCGACAGCATGGCCAACTCTACCCCGTTTTTCAGCACCTGAAAAATATCTTTGACCCGCGCAACCTGCTGAATCCGGGCAAAGTCATCGCCGACGATCCTCAGGATATTACGAGTAACCTTCGCGGAGTTGCGAATTCGGGAATGGTTCAGTCGGCGGATTCCCTTGCGCCGACGACGCCCCCGCCCGACACGCACACGGCATCGATGACCACCGACACCTCGGCGGTCGCGACACCGATCACCGACGAAAAGCTGGACTCCCCGCAACCGTCTCCCGGCAACGTCGCGGAAGACAGGAAAGACCGACTGCAAACGCATTTGATCTGGCAATCCGAATCGTTGCCGCATGTAGCGAATAGTTGCAACGGCTGCGGCCAATGTCGCACCCAACTGCCCGACGCGCGGATGTGTCCGATCTTTCGCTACCTTCCTTCCGAGGAAGCGACCCCCCGAGCCAAGGCAAACTTATTGCGCGGCGTGCTCGCCGGTACGATGCCCG
Source organism: Planctomycetota bacterium (assembly GCA_046045565.1). Taxonomy (GTDB): domain Bacteria; phylum Planctomycetota; class Planctomycetia; order Pirellulales; family Pirellulaceae; genus VGZA01. Next base: position 3,059 of record JBJOLO010000749.1, read on the forward strand.
TCGCAGAGATGCGCGAAGATGAATTCAAGTCGGTCGCCGACCTGTGTGTAAACTGCCACCAATGCCGCCTCGAATGTCCGGCGAATGTCGACATTCCCAAACTGATGGTGGAAGCCAAAGCGCAATACGTGGCCGCGAACGGCATGAATCCGGCGGACTGGTTTGTATCTCGCATCGAACGCTGGGCGTTCTGGGCCAGCCTCTTCAGCGGCCTTTCCAATTGGGCACTCGGCAATCGGCAGATGCGATGGGTGCTTGAACGCGTCACGGGAATTGCACAAGGCCGTAAACTGCCCCGACTGGCACCCCGCAATTTTTTGCGGCTCGCGCATCGACGCCGATGGGATCGGCCCGTTCGTCAGGCGAAACGCAAAGTCCTTTATTTCGTCGACGTGTATGCCACGTGGTTCGACGTGCAACTCGCTGAAGCGGTCGTGAAATGCCTCGAACATAACGGCGTCGCCGTGTACGTGCACCCCGAACAACTTCCCTCAGGTATGCCGCGCATCAGCGCGGGCGATGTCGAACGCGTGAAACCGATGGCACGCGCCAACCTGAAAATCCTCGCCGACGCGGTCCGACAGGGATACGAGATCGTGACGAGTGAACCGTCCAGTGCCCTGGCTCTGACACGCGAATATCCGAACCTGCTCGGCGACGATGATGCAACAATCGTCTCGAAAAACACCAGCGACGTTTGCGAATACCTGTTACGACTGCACCAGACGGGCCATTTGGAACTCGATTTCACCCCCGTAAATGTCTTTGTCGGCTACCATCTGCCGTGTCATCTTCGCGCTGTCCACGCTGATTCACCCGGCGAACAACTGATGCGATTGATTCCCGGACTTACCATCCGACGAATGGAACGCGGCTGCTCAGGCATGGCAGGCACCTTCGGACTGCTGCGGGAGAACTATCGACGCAGTCTGCGAATGGGACGCGGCTTGATCGCAGCGCTCCGCGAACCGGACATCGAGATGGGCACGACCGAGTGCAGCGCGTGCAAGTTGCAAATGGAGCAAGGGACCACCAAACCGACCGTCCACCCGATCAAGCTGTTGGCTCTGGCATATGGCCTGATGCCCGAATTGAAATCACTGCTGGTGCAACGCGGACAGGATCTGGTGGCCACATGAAGATTCGTGTTCAATTGTTTGCCGGGGCGAAGCAACTTGCGGGTCGAGATCACGTAGAACTAACGGTTCCCGAGCAGGCCAGCGTTTCAGATCTGCGGCAGGCTTTGGTGCAAACGGTGCCCGGTTTGGAACCCTTACTCCAGCGGGCTCGCATCGCGATCGACTTGGAATTCGCCGACGATGCTACGCCGATCGGCCCGACATCCGAAATCGCTGTCATCCCTCCCGTGAGCGGTGGCTGACCATGATTGAATTGGTACGAACTCCCATCCAACCAGCAGAGCTTTTGGCCGACGTGCATTCCAGTCAGGCCGGAGCCGTGGTGCTGTTTCTGGGCACAACCCGCGAAATGACCAACGGCCGCCGCACGCTTACCCTCGATTACGAATGCTACCCCGAGATGGCGCAGCGCAAGCTTGAGCAACTGGAGGCCGAGGCCCGCTCGCGATGGCCGCTGACCGCGTGTCGCATCGTTCATCGTCTGGGCCAAGTCGGATTGGGCGAAACCAGTGTCGCGATCGCCGCAAGTTCCCCCCATCGTCAAGCGGCCTTCGAAGCAGCCAAATGGCTAATCGATACCATCAAGGAAGTGGTCCCGATCTGGAAACAAGAGCATTGGGCGGACGGCACTACCGAATGGGTCCACCCCGGCCTTCCGTGCGGCCGACCGGACGCGTCTTTCCCTGATCGCGACAGGGAGTCCCAATCGTGAGTAATCCACGCCCGCTTGTCGATTCTTTCGGCCGAATTCACACCAGCCTGCGAATCAGCGTCACCGATCGCTGCAACATTCGCTGTTTCTACTGCATGCCGAACGAAAACGTCGTGTTCCGGCCGCGGGAGGAGATCCTGACCTTCGAGGAAATCGAACGCTTCGCACGCGTCGTCGCCCGCAGGGGAGTGAATAAATTTCGTTTGACCGGCGGCGAGCCACTCGTGCGTTCCGACCTCGACCAACTGGTCCGACGATTGGCGGCCGTTCCCGGCATCGAAGACCTGACGCTCACCACGAATGCCATGCTCCTGGCCGATCAGGCCATTCCACTCCGTCGGGCAGGACTGCAACGGCTCAACATCAGCCTCGACACACTGAACGAACAAACCTTCCAACAGATCACCCGCCGATCGGGACTCGATCAGGTTCTGGCCGGCATTGAAGCCGCTCGCGACGCGGGCTTTCAGCGGATCCGCCTCAATGCTGTCGCCATGCGCGGCATTACCGAGCAGGAGATTCTGCCGCTGGCACGGTACGCACGCGAGCGACGCCTCGAATTGCGGTTCATCGAATTCATGCCGTTGGACGCCGAACATCGCTGGGCGACCCACGACGTGATTTCCGGCGAAGCGATTCGCAAAACACTGGAGTCGGAATTCGGACCGCTAATTCCCGTCTCGCGAAACGACCCCAGTCAACCGGCATTCGACTATCAGTACGCGGATGGCATTGCTCGCGTCGGCTTGATCAACCCGGTATCGCAACCGTTCTGCCAGGATTGCAACCGATTGCGGATTACCGCCGACGGGCATGTGAGAAATTGCCTGTTCTCGACGGTGGAATGGGATGTGCGGCACCTGATGCGAGGCGGCGCGACGGATGAAGCCATCGAACAACTTGTACGCGACTGCGTGATGGCCAAAAAGGCCGGTCACGGCATCGATGCACCCGAATTCATTCGACCTGAGCGAGCCATGTACCAAATTGGTGGCTAAGTTTCGATCCTCGCACCGGGACGCCTCGCCTTGAAGTCGATGAACTGAAAGCAGCGATTGGGAGCTTACGTGGACTACATCCTGCAGATCCTGGTTCAATTTATTTTTCGCGTATCGTTCGGCTTATCGCTATCGATGGCGATTACTCCGTCGCGACTGGTGACCAGCGGTTACTACCGAGTGCATCTTTGGGTGCTCATGGGGATGAACACCGCCGCGGCATTGGCACTGTATTCGAGTCGCGCGTCGTTTGAGGCGGGATTGGTGAGTTGGAGTGTCGTGTTCGCACTTGCGATCGCGTTGGCCGTGATCAGCTACTGCGGATCCGTGTTCTGGCTTTACGAGCACCCCAAAGGCGGCCATGCCGCACTGTTCGCAGTGGCGCTCACCAGCACCGCGGCAGCGCTCCTTGGCACGCCCTGGCCAGAACAAGTGACTTCCGCCAAATTATTCGCGGCCATGGCCGATCTACTTTCCAGCGGCCTGCTGCTCGGCGCAACCCTGGCTGCCATGTTCCTCGGTCATTGGTATCTCAACACGCCCGGGATGAAATTGCTGCCTTTGCAAAGGCTCGTCATCCTGATGATGGTCGCCGTGGCCGTTCGCTCCGCAGTCTGTGCATTCTCGATTTATTTGCAACTCGCGTACGGCGACAGCCTGACCTTCCTCGCCTGGGCATTTATCGCGCTTCGATGGTTATCCGGATTGCTCGGCACACTGATGCTCGGAGTCCTCACCTGGCAGACGCTGAAAATACCCAACACGCAAAGTGCGACTGGTATCCTTTACGCCGGTGTGCTGCTTACGTTTATCGGCGAACTCACATCGCAGTTGCTGTCAGTCGACGCGCTGATTCGCTAATGAAGACACGGATAAGCAGCGGCAGCAGATCGCGTCTGCCCATGAAAGCACTGCTCGGCGCTTAAGGCGATATTGGCAAACTCTTGGCCTTAGCGAGATTCGTTTCGCCCTTTGAGGACGAAGTCGAGCGATGCCTGGCCAAACTTCTGGCCTTTGACATCCTCCATCGTCAACTGCAGCGAATAGTTGCCGGGCTCCAGATTCTTCGGCATGTACAGCCGGTAGGCGATGAAATAATCGCGACGCGGACTGCGACAGGATTGCTTGTCGGTCGGCAAATCGATCTCCGACACCCGACGGCCACTGGCATCGAATACCTGATAATTTGCCCGAAGTTCCGTCTCGTACTGCTCGCTGCTGCGACTCACTCCCGAGCCGCTCGGAGCGTTATTCGCCGCACGTAGTTCGCTCTTGAAGTGATCGACCTCAACATACAGCAGCACTTCCTGGCCCGGCTGAAACTCGGCCTTAGGAAACTCCGTCAACGTGCCGAAACCGTCTACCTTGGAACAGAACGCGAGGTTCTTTACATCCAGCGAACTGACCGCGGCTAATTGGCTTGTCGCCGAACTCAATTCGCGGAGCGCCAATGCGGCACGACGATTCCAGGCAGGCGTCCCTCGCTCGCTGAGCAACAACTGAAGTGTCCGCAATTGATGCCGCCAATAATCACGCTGCTCCGGAGGAATACCGGCGATCTCTTTCATCGCACTGTCGCCCTGATCCAGCATCGAATGCAACAGCCGCTTTTGCACCTCAAGGCGGTGACGCTCACTCGCGGTCAACATGGTCGAGTCATTGGACAGCTCCCGCTCGATCGTCGCCAGTGCTTGCTGCACGCGCTGTTCCCATCCAACTTGTTCGTCGGCCGACGCGTCGCTCGATTCCTGACTCTCCAGATCGGATGATCTCTCGCTTTCGCGTCGAGACGTTGATCGCTCCGTCCCCGACGCGTCACTACGGGATGTCGCTACGATCGCAGCGGACTCCGCTTGCGAGTCGGCGGACGTCTCTTCGCGATTCACGGCGAGATGCTGAGCAGTCGCCTTCGCGCCTGGATTGACCTTTGCATTTGAAATGGCCTGCGAGTCTGGAATGGATCTGGACGACACCTCATTTGGGTCGTCACCAGGTTCCTCGCTTTGCCGCGTTGCTAACGATGCTGGACTAGCCTCCGAGCGTTGCCCATCCTGCCGCACCGCCTGCAACTTGGAATCCGACTGCTTCGGGGGCGATGACGGTCGAAGGCTGACAACCGGGTCCTGGCCCTCCGTCGCAGCCTCTTTGCGTTCAAGCAGCGCCATCATCTGATTGACGAGTAGCGGGGGCAGATTGGAACCGTTGTTTTCCAACTCCCGCCGCAGTGTCTCATAATCGATGTCTTTGACAGCAGCGTCGGATTGTGCAATCGCCCCACTCGAAGTTCGCAACGCCCCCGTATCAACCGATGCGGTCTTGTTTCGAGCGGAAGAATTAGCGGAATCAGCGTTCAAGGAGAGGCGGACATTGCTGCCGGATGAAACTTCAGTTGATTGCGAATCCAGCCGCTCTTCGGCTGACTTAGATCGTTCACGGTTCGC
>JBJOLO010000762.1:0-19767 GCA_046045565.1 Planctomycetota bacterium
AAAATTCCGTCGACGCAAGAACTATCGCCGTCGAACCGGCCATCGCCAAATTCACACCCGCGTGAAAATCCGCTCGATTACCGCTTAGTTCCGAGCGTATTGCCTTCGAATTGCCGCCCTCGCTGCTCAGGATCACGGCAAAAAGCGGCGTTTGCTTATCGCCTGCCGCGAGGCACCTGATTCACCTGTCGTGGTGCAGCTGCGCCCGTCGTGAGCTCGGGCCTTCAGGCAGGGCTTGGTTTGCATGGGCGATCGTCATGTGCTGGTTGCCTTGCTGGTGCGAACTCGATCATGGGCTTTTCCCAGCATCGCGACTCGGCAAAGACTTCGCCGTTGCCCGGACCTCACATGCCCGATCGCGCACGGAACCGCGTGTGGGGACCGTTTTCCAGTCAAAAACAGGGGCTTTTTCGAGTGAAGTGGGGATGGTCTGAAACGGGAGGAAATCCCAAGCTGTTATTCGCTAAGTCTTTGCGTCGCATTCATCGTTTGTTCATGAATCGGGTGGCCGAGTGATGCTCGTTTGTAACCCCTTGCCGGGCATAGACCTGTGATCTTTTTTTTTGCGCTAGTTGACGGTTTTCTTTGGATGAGTAAACTTTCGCCCCTACGCCAAATGTTGGGGTTCAAAATGCCGAATCCACAATATGTGGTGTAGTCCCGCCCTGGGGTGTCCCAGGGGGTGGATCTTTTTTTCGAGCACAGTTGTTCCGTTACTCTTCAACGGAAAGGCTCATTGCAATCAGGGTTGACGCCCGAATCTATTAGTGTAATTTTGTACATATGCCATCAAGTCATGGATGGCGCCACTTGCAGAAGGAACTCCACGATGGCCACGGTTAAGTCCGAACGCCCGCAATCTCCGCGCACCCGCACCTCTACGAACCGTACAATTCAAAAGCCGACCGCTCCGAAAGTGGGAGCAGCCAAGTTGGGTGGTGCCAAGTCATCATCTGGTGGTGTGTCGGAAGGCATGAAACCGGAAAGCAACGGAGTTGCCGTTGAGGGAGTCGCCGCAGTGAATTCGCGAAAGAGCCTCTTGAATGGTTTAGCGATTCGACCGACGTTCTGCCCGTTGGATGCAGTCGATCCGTTTGACACGGTGCAGTGGGAACTGCGTTCGGCGGCGATCAAGGACGAGAGCGGCAAGGCGTTGTTCGAGCAGAAGGATTGCGAGATTCCGGCTTCGTGGTCGCAGTTGGCGACGAACGTGGTGGTGAGCAAGTACTTCTACGGGGAGAACGGCACGCCCGAGCGTGAACGCAGCGTACGTCAGGTGATTCACCGCGTGACGCGAACGATTACCGATTGGGGCTTGGCCGACGGTTACTTTGCTTCTGCCGAAGATGCCGAGAATTTCTACCGCGATCTGACGTGGCTCTGCTTGCATCAGCATGGGGCGTTCAATTCGCCGGTTTGGTTCAACGTCGGCCTGTACTCTCAGTACGGTGTGGCCGGCGCGAAGTGCAACTGGTACTGGGATCCGTCGGTGCAGGATGTGCGACAACCGGAGAATCCCTACGAGTATCCGCAGGGTTCGGCCTGCTTCATTCAGAGTGTTGCCGACAACATGGAAGACATCATGCGGTTGGCAACCAGCGAGGCGATGTTGTTCAAGTTTGGTTCCGGTACGGGAACCGATCTGTCGACGCTGCGATCGCATCGCGAAAAGCTTTCGGGTGGTGGTCGTCCTTCGGGACCGCTGTCATTCATGCGCGTTTACGATCAGATTGCGGCCGTGGTGAAATCGGGTGGAAAGACCCGCCGCGCTGCGAAGATGCAGTCGATCAAAGTATGGCATCCTGACGTGCTGGAGTTCATCGAGTGTAAATGGAAGGAAGAGCGAAAGGCGCATGTGCTGATTGAAAAGGGTGGCTACGAAGCCAACTTCAACGGCGAGGCCTACAGCTCGATTCTGTTCCAGAATGCGAACCTGTCGGTTCGTCTGACGGACGAGTTCATGCAGACGGTCGAGCAGGGCGGGCAGTGGCACACGCGATGGGTCACGGATCCGTCTCGCGAAGGCCCGACGTACGAGGCCAAGTGGTTGCTAAATCGGATGGCGGAATGCGCCTGGCATTGCGGTGATCCGGGCGTGCAGTACGACACGACGATTAATCGTTGGCACACCTGCCCGAACTCGGGACGCATCAATGCCAGCAATCCGTGCTCGGAATACATGTTCCTGGACGACACGGCCTGCAACCTGGCCAGCATCAATCTGATGAAGTTCCGTCGCCCGGACGGCGGGTTTGAAGTGGATCGTTTTGCGACCGCCTGCCGGCTGTTCTTCGTGGCTCAAGAGATTTTGGTCGACCACGCAAGTTATCCGACCGATGAGATCGCCCGGAACAGTCATCTGTTCCGTCCGCTGGGATTGGGCTATTCGAATCTCGGCAGTTTGATCATGGCCAGCGGTTTGCCGTACGACTCGCCGGCAGCCTATGGCGTGTGCGGATCGCTCACGGCGATTCTGCACGGATCGGCGAATTTGGCGAGCACCGAGTTGGCGGGAGTGGTCGGTCCGTTCGAAGGTTACGAAGCGAACCGCGAACCGTTCCTCCGCGTGATGCAAATGCATCGCGACGCCGTGGAGCAGATCGACGATGCCGGTCCGCGCTACCTGAAAGATGCGGCGCGGAAAATCTGGGACAGCGTGCTGTCCGAGGGTCGCGAGAAAGGGTTCCGCAATGCTCAGGCGACCGTGCTCGCTCCAACGGGAACGATCAGCTTCATGATGGATTGCGATACGACGGGCATCGAACCCGACATCGCCTTGGTGAAGTACAAGCAACTCGCCGGCGGTGGCATGTTGAAAATCGTGAACCAGACGGTGCCCCTCGCACTCAAGAATCTCGGGTACGACGATCCGGCGATCGCCGCGATCATCAAGTACATCAATGATCAGGACACCATCGAAGGTGCACCGCAACTGAAGGCCGAGCACCTGCCGGTCTTTGATTGTGCGTTCAAGCCGGCGAATGGCGTGCGCAGCATCGCGTGGCCGGCCCACGTGAAGATGATGGCGGCCGCTCAGCCGTTCCTGTCGGGAGCCATCTCGAAGACGGTGAACATGCCGAACGATGTGACGCCGAACGACATCGCCGACGCCTACACCTGGGGCTGGAAACTCGGACTGAAAGCCCTCGCGATCTATCGCGACGGTTCGAAGCAGAGTCAACCTCTGAATACCAAGTCCGATGCGGATAAGGCCGAAGGCAAGAAGGGTGAAACGGCAGAAAAAGTGGTGCCTCGTCCGCGCCGCGAACGGTTGCCGGATACCCGTCAGTCGATCACGCACAAGTTCAGCGTCGGTGGCCACGAAGGCTATATCAACGTCGGGCTGTATCCGGATGGACGCCCCGGCGAACTCTTCATCACGATGGCGAAGGAAGGCAGCACCGTTGGTGGCTTGATGGATGCCTTCGGGACAGCCGTCTCGATGAGCCTGCAGTATGGCGTGCCGCTGGAAGTGCTGGTCAATAAGTTCTCGCACACGCGCTTCGAACCGATGGGGCACACCACCAATCCGGATATCCGGATTGCAAAGAGCGTGGTCGATTACATCTTCCGCTGGATGGGTGTGACCTTCTTGCCCGGCTTTCGCGAGGCAAACAACGGTTCGCTGAAGGCGGAAGCTTCGAAGGCCGAAGCGTCCAAACTGGAATCGCCGAAGGCGGAGGTTTCGAAGGACGAAGCTCCATCGAGTGACTCGACGGGCTTGAGTGTATCCACCACCTCGGCCAAGCCGGCCGTCAAGCCGGCGATGGAGTCGGCGACCGACGCCGACGCAGGTCGCTCCCGAATCGATTTCTCGGTGCTCGATCGGGCCGGTGTCGCGATGCAAGTGAACGAAAACGGTGGCCCGCTGGAACAGCAGGGCCGGTCGGAGCAGTTCGCTCGCTTCCAAAGCGATGCACCGAGTTGCGACAATTGCGGTTCGATCACTGTCCGCAACGGAAACTGCTACCTCTGCCATAACTGCGGAAACAGCATGGGTTGCTCGTAAGGATTTTGGGCTCGGAAGCCCCGGGCAACCTTTGTCCCCGCCCCAGAGCGCCGGTATTCGTTCGAGTGCCGGCGCTCTTTTTTTGCGCCACCCTTAAGGCATCCCCACCGTGCTGCTGAAAAGCCGCCGCTGCTGAAAAGCTGGCGCTGCTGCAAAGCTGGCGCTGCTGCTTGCCGGTTCGCAAAGAACCTCGCGGAGTGAGGCGGCGCCGAAACACTTCGCGGCAGTTTGGAGCGTCATTGCCACCAACGCAACAGTTGGCCACCGCGGTGCACGAAGAGCAGGCAGCCGATAGCCGATGCGCCGAGTGCGGAAACAAGTACCGCACCGCTGGCGGCGTCCAAGCCACGTTTCAGTTCCGCATTGAACCGGTGATCGATCGCGCGACCGAACGACTCCATCGCCGTGTTGAAGATCTCGGCCGTGAGCACATGCGTGATGCAGATCAACAATACGGCCCATTGGATCACGGTCATTCGCATCACAGCGGCTGCGACCACAACCATCAACGCACACGGTATGTGGATTCGAAAGCTCGCTTCTTGCCAGACATTGTCGCCAACGCCGCGAAATGCATCCCTGAACTTTCGGCCCCAGGAATGCTCGACGGTGAACGCCGTTTCGCCGACCCGTGGATCGTTCGGATTCATGTTGGAGTCGGACATGGAGGTTCTCGTTCGCAGTGCAGATCGTAACGGCCTACTCCAGGCCCAAGACTCCGGCCGGCGGGATTTGAACACCGCCGACGCGCCCCAGTTTGCTGCTGGGAAGCAATCGCGGTTCGATCGAGAAATTCACGCCAACGTTGCCGCGACTGACATCCCAATTGAATCCCAGCTTGATCAGGAACGACTCGCCGACTCGTGTGAGATTCAGGATCTGCCCGATATTTCCGGTCGAGGCAAAGTCGTACGAGGAGCCGGCGGTGAGAATCCATTTTTCGTTCATCCGGTAATTTGCCGTTGCGGTGACTGCATTGCTTTGAACCGGGCCGTCGATGGTGCGGAAACCGACGTAAAGGCTTCCCATCTCCGGTCGGCTGACGATTCCGCCGATCGATGCGGTGCGAAGTCCGGAACTGAAAACATCGGCGAAACCGTCGGATAGCAGGGTGAAACGATCGCCGATATGCCATCGGAAATCGTAGTCGATCAGTCCCACCGACTCGCCAAAATTATCGCGATCCGCGTTCGGGAACAGCGAAGCGTGCACGTCGAATACGATCCAGTCGATGATCCGCTGCTGTCCCGGCAGGCCGCGCTTGGTCTGCCATCGCTGACTAAGTCCGAGGCGGGCGACGGTCAGATCGTCAGCAATTTCCGTGGACGGTGACGTTACCCATCCCTGCATTCCACTTCGCAATGCGTAATAACGATCGTCGAATTTCAGCGGGACGTAACCGCCCGGAGCGCCATTGAAGGTGTTGAAGTAGAGGCGTCGTTGGAAATGTTCCAGGGAATCGTCGTTCAGGGGATCGTAGAGCGGAAAACGATCGATATCCTCGCTGGCATCCGCGTAGTAGATATCGCTTTCCAGCGTAATCTTGTGCGCGAGACCGTTCAGATACAGCAGGTCATTGCGCACCGAGTTGTCCGCGCGCCAGATCGGCAGGCTTGATCGCAGACCCGCCTGCCCATACCCTCGCGTAATCGACTCACCGCTGAGGTCCTCGCCCCAGGTCGCCATTTCGCCCAGCACGTAAGGTACAACTCGGACCGGGCCCAGATCCAAGGGTAGTGAAAGTTCATTGCGAGTCGCAGCCCGTAATCCCTCGCGATCCGCCTCCCACTCGAGCAACTGGAACTTGGCCGCATCAACCGGATCGGTTGGCGTGGTGGCGGTTTTCATTTTCGCGTAGCCAACCGACGAATGCGAATTCAGCGTGAGCTTATCAAACAGCAGCGATTTCCCCAGAAGAAAATGGTCAGCGCGTGGCAACCATTCCGTCTGCGTAAAGAAATCGTTGACTCGCACGTCGGTCGTAAGGCTGAGGCTTTGGTTTTCGATGTATTTCTTCAGTTCCAATCCGGTGGTTTGATCTTTGTTTTGGTCCCATTCGCGTTCGTAATACTGCTCGAGGAAATTCCGGTCGCTGATCAGTCCCAACTCCGCCGAGAACTGAAAATCGTTGGGCATGTTATGGCGATGTTGCCCGAACACGCGTCCGCGATAATCGGCTTCCGGAATGAGGGCTCGTCGATCCGAGCCTAGATTATCGAGTCCCGAATCGCGAAGTCCCCAGGCGTCAAACACACCGCGATAGGGGCCGGGAATTCCGAGCAGTGTGTCATTCTGATATCGAAAGTTCGTGCCGATGCCGAAGCCGCGTTCGGAGAGCACATCCGTGGAAATCTGCCACTCCGATCCGGGTGGCTTCGAGCGGATACCGAACAACTGGTAAGCATCGAAATCAAGCAGCAATTGCGTACCAAACACACTGTCATTCTTGATTTGGATTCGCTCGACGTAATACGAGGGCTCTTGCAGATCCGTGGCAATCGTCGGCCAGTAGAATACGGGCACGCCTCCCAGATAGACCCAGTTGTTTTTGCTCGTCGCAAGCGAACGATGGTCGATAATGGCTTCGCCCGTTTGTGCGTCAATTCTTGGTTGGCCTGTCAACGGATCGAATGCGGGTTGCTGAGTATCACGGAATTCGACCGTTTCGGATTGGAACCAGTAACGCGGCACACCCAGCCGACTGGAAGTCATCGCGGCGCCATGGGCGATGTAAGTCGACTCGGTCGCTTGTTGCAACACGTCGGCCTTTAATCGCACTAAACCCTGATAGCCTGGCACCGGTGTCAGCATTTCGGCGTTCAGCACGACGCCCCGTTGTTCGGTCACGTTGTAGTACATGCGGTCTGCATAAATGACGCGATCGCCCTGTCGAAAGACAATATTGCCTTCCATGTAGAACTCGACAGGATGCGCGAAAGTGGGATCGGCCGAGGTCTTCCGGCCGCCCGGCAGGCCGACTTTGCTGAGATCGTCGGTCCAGACGACGATTCGGTCCGTGACGATGTCGACCACCGAAAGGTCACCCAGCAGCCGACCGTATTGGTCGGGCACATTGGAAATCCCCTCGATGACGATGTGCACTCCCGAATCGCAAACGGCGATCGTTTCATTCGGGTCGCCGCTTTCGACCGTGCGGAACGAGAACCCCGCACTCCCCTGTGACTCGATGCGAATGGAGCGAATGAATGGCGAAGTTTGATTCGGGTCTGTAGCGGGCAAGGCCTCAGCCGGAGCTCCTGCGGCAAATTGAGCCCGACGCACCGGTTGGCTGCGATCGCGGTCTCGTGCCGCGACTGCTCGCTTGTAAATCGATGGACGCACGGTCGTTTCGCTACTCGTCGATGCCACGCGGAGATCGATGTTGCCCCAGGTGTGCCACCGCCCGAACCAAGTCGGTCCTACGAAGATCCGTTTCACATCCACCGCATCCGCGCGGACCAACTCGCGACCCAGTTCGACTTCGCCTTCCAGAAACGAAATCACCTTGCTGGGCGTATCCGAGTTCGGCGGGGTACGCTCGATCCACAGTACGCCTTCTTCGGCCTTGCCGCGGTGCACTCCCTGGCGAATATCCAGTTTTTGCAGCACCCAAACTTCGTACGCGCCTTGCTGCCAATGTTGCCCACGCGCGGCGGTGATGCGAATCGGCCCCGCAGATTCTTCCAAAGGTAATTCAATTTCTGCAGCCGAAATGCCGAATGATACGACCAAGCTCAAATAGGTCGCGATAAAACTGATGGCGATCAACAATCGATGCAGCATCCATCTCGCGCTGCATTGGCCACGACATTGGGCGCGTAAAGCGAGCGCGGCGCGGCGAAACAGCGCCGTCCAGCCCGTCGACCTAATCCCAGGTCGAGGCCTGTTCGCACTCGATTTACGATGAAGCCAGTTCAGCGTAAGGGCATCCTTGCCTGATCGTGACGCGACGTAACCGAAACGGCAGTCACGACTACCGTTGAGAAAAGTCGGGGCGGGATTATAGGAAACCACCCTCCTCGGAGCAACGGAAGAAGCCCGAGAGTTCCAGGGGTCGTCGAATTCGGCGGATCACCCGATCAAAAGTGATCAAAACGTGAACTTGCGAAACTCACGCGAGTTGGCGCATCGCGCAAAGCCAAGGCAAATGGGTGCTTTAGGCTGTTTCGCTGGCACGCTCGCGTAAGCGATCCGCTGAAGGATTGCACCGTTTTTGGAACTCAGTCGCTCATGGAACCACGGGTTCGAACGATGCTGCCAGCTGCTAGCAAGTAGATTGCCGGCATGAGCGGCGAACGCATGCGAAGGTTCGACCAATAGAACGTGTGAACCGCCGTGAAACTGATAGCCAACGCGAAGGCAAATAAAATCAACGGTCGCTGACTTGAATTCCAGCCTCGCAGGGCCCCGACGATTGCAGCCGCATACACGCCCAGGTAGCAGGCGCAGATGACGTATCGGACGAGGCTTCGATGTGGCGCTTCGCCCGCCACGGCGCGGATCAGCGGTGACCAAAGCTGCTGAATGCGATCGATGCAGGCAAGGCTGAGGCCCTGGATGTCGTTTCGCATGTGCTGCTTGGCTCGTTCAGCAAGTCGCGCATCAAGCGTGATCTCATCGCGGACTAGATTCAGATTCTCCTGAGCGAGGATCGCGTTTACCGCCTCGTGGGCGGGCTCCGCTGTCCAGACGCGTTCACGATTCACGTCGCGGAGATGAGCGTAGTATTCGGGATTGTTGCCGAGCAGCAGCGTGTACCCACCGTGTGTTGTGGAGACGATCCATCGGCCTAAGGTCCAATAGTTGCGCAGCGCCCAAGGGAACAGGGCGAATGCCATACCCAACGCAAGGCACAAGAAGGACGCGGCCGTCCGCGTGCGAAGTGTTTTCCGGGCATGCAGGAGCAGGACAAATACGCACCAGGGAAGAAAGGTAGGGCGACAGAGGGCTGCGCAGCCCAAAGTCAGTCCGGACGCGATGCCCCAAGCTCGTGACTGCCGTTGCTCCAGTTGCAACAAACAGAAAAGGGCACCCGTTGCGAGAAATGTCGCGAGGGTCTCGGTCATGATCTGGCTGGATTGCACCAACAACAGCGGATCGATGGCGACCGCTATCGCGGCGAGTTCAGGATGCCAACCTTGGCCGTCCCCCCGACCGTAGTTGCGCGCCACGAGCCAGGTCGTGGCGACGGTGGCCAACCCTAGCAGTAAATGCAATGTGGCAATCCCCGTCGGCGAAATCGAACCGTCGAAGGAACTGATTGACAGCAGCAGGGGATAAAGAGGCGGGCGAAATGCGGTGGGCCAAGTTCGTCCCTCGAGATCTTGTCTACCGAAGGTGTCCTCGGTGCGAAGCGTATGTGCGATCTGCCGATACAGGTCCGTGTCAAACTGGAACTGCTCTGCGGTTGCAAAGAGGTAACCGGCGCGTACGAACAGCGTGAGGAGCAGGATTGCGCCAAGGCGTCTCCACGAGGACGGTTGGTGGTAGTTCGTTTGGGAAATGCGAGTCTCTCCCCAGCGTGAGCGCTGGCACCGATAACTAGGCTGCCCGAAGTTAGTGTACCATGAGCACCGGGCCTTTTTGCGACCGACGCGTTGCGGCTCGCGGCAGACGAATCAGGGGCGATATGACTTCCCAATTATCCGGATGGTCTGGATTCTTTGTACGCTGGCGCTATCTCTTCGTCGCCGTGGTCGCGCTGGGGTATTGCCTTGGTTTACCGCTGAAAAAGCTCGAATTCGATCGCTCCCTGGAGCGAATGTTCGCCGACAAAGATCCGGTGCTCGTTCCCTTCATCCATTTTCAACGCACCTTCGGCGGAAACTCAGTGGTGCTTGCCGTCTATGAAGACGAACACCTGCTGCACAACGATCTGTCCGGATTGCGACGGCTGGCAAAAGTCAGCGAGCGGATTCGAAACGTTGGGGGCGTTCGAGACGTGTTTAGTCTGGATCGAATTCTCGGCGATGCCGCGGACTTGCAAGATCCGACGGTGCAAAAACTCGTCAAACTATTTACGGGGGTAACGCACGGCGCGGACCGGAAAACGGCTGCGGTCGTATGTTTGTTGGACTCGCGCCATCCCGAATCGCACGCCGATGCGGTTGCCGGAATCCATGAGATCATGACGACTCCCTTCGAAGGAGCATCGCCTGGGTTCGTCACCGGGGAACCCGTACTGGTCCACGAAGGTTTCAAGCTCGTTGAGGACGACGGGCGGCGCCTTAGTTTGTGGACGCTGATCTTGCTATCGCTAACGATTCTCGTGTGCTTTCGACGTTTGCGGTGGACGCTGGCGACACTGCTGGTTGTGCATTGCTCCATTCAAATTACAGAATCGCTTGTGGCGGTCAGCGGGTTAAGATTGACGCTCGTGAGTTCCATGTTGTCGGCCATGATCTCGGTTGTTGCCATCGCGACCATGGTGCATTTGATTACGTGGTACATCGAATACCACCGAAATGGAGAGTCTGGCGTTGATGCGTTGCAGAGGACGCTGTCGAGGCTGGGCGGGCCGGTCGCGTGGTCGTGTGTCACCGACGCGGTCGGATTCGGATCGTTAATGTTGGCTCACGTTGCTCCGGTTCACGATTTCGGGTTGATGACGGCGATCGGGTCGTTGATGGTCCTTGTCTGCGTGTTTGGCCTGTTCCCCGCGATGACGTTGTGCTGGTCCAGCGAGAGGTCGTCTGGAGCGATGCCGCCGCTGCGCGAAAGTCGGGTGTTGCGTTGGACGATCGAGTGGGTCTATCGCCATCCGAGATCAATACTCGGTGTTGTGCTGGCCACCTGTTTATGCATGGGTTGGGGGTGTTACTGGGTCGAAGTCGAAACCGATTTCACTCGCAATTTCCGTCAAGACAGCGAGATTGTGAGAGCGTACGCGCAAGTCGAGCGGAAACTGGGCGGAGCAGGGGTGATGGAGATCGCGTTGCCTTGTCCGGCACAGCCCGGATGGGATTACTACGAGCGTGTGTTGCGTCTGGAAGCGAGACTCCAGCGGGAACTTGGGGAGAATGACAGCCAGTCCGCAGAGATGGATGACGCAAGTGGCTTGACGAAAGTGCTGAGCTTGGCCGATGCGATTACCGCGGGCAGTCCCATCGATTTCGCCAAGATTCCCGGCGGCGATTTGCGCAACGTTGCTGTTCAGGCCGCTGTGCAGGCGATGCGACTGAAGATGTCAGCCTTCGTCGACACGCTCATCGCAGTCGATCCGGACGATCCCGGTCGAAGATGGTTTCGCATCATGCTGCGTGCTCGGGAACGGCAGTCGGTGCAACAGAAACTTGCGAACATTGAAGCGATTCGCCGAATCGTCCGTGAAGAAACCGCTCAGGACGATTGGAAAAACGATCTGTCGATCGAGGAGTCGTATCCCCGGCCCTATGTCACCGGGTACTTTGTGTTGCTGGCGAATTTGATTCAGAGCGTGAGTCGCGATCAGTGGCTGACGTTTGCAGTCGCCACAGTCGGAGTCGGCATTTGCCTGTTGGTCGCCTTTCGTCGTCCCGTGATCGCACTCCTCGCTCTTGTTCCCAATATCATTCCCGGGTTTCTCGTTTTGGGATTGATGGGTTGGATCGGGCTCCGCATCAACATGGGGGCGGCCATGATCGCCGCAGTATCGATGGGGCTTACCGTCGATAGCTCTGTGCATTATCTTTCCGCCTTCTTTCGCGAGCGTGAGCGAGGGACGTCGCTGCTTGAATCACTCCATCGCGTACAGCAAGGTGTGGGGCGTGCAGCGATCCTGTCCACGGTGGCGTTGATGGTAGGATTCTCGGTGCTTTGCACGAGCGATTTCGTGCCGACGATCTATTTCGGTTTTCTGGTCAACCTGGCGATGCTGAGCGGCGTTGTGGGCAATCTGGTCATTCTGCCATTGCTCCTGCGGTTAACCACTTCGGTCACGGATGAACCTGACGAGGCGGCAAGGGCGCGGTAGGCTCCGTCTACGAGAAGTTGATGCGGGCTCAGAAGCAAGGCCGCGACCGCTTCGACGCAACGTGTTGTCCGCCCCGTCGCGATTCTGCGCCTATCGCTGCAATGCGTACAGCAGGATGTTGATCCCCAGGCGAGCGGCATCTTGCTTGATGTAACCTTTGCATTCGAGCGATGCATGATTCTCCATTGCGCAGCTGATGTCGTAGGGCGAAAAAATGACGGCGAATCGTCCGTCGATTTCCAAGCCCTCGAGGTACGGTTGGATCTTGGTCAAGCGAGCGACGAGCGGCTCGTCTCCTTGCCTCGATTGGGGATCGCGTAAGGTGACTTGCGACAGTTCGAACCCGTGATACTCCTGAGTGAAGATCGGATGGGCGACAGGAATGCGTTTGAGCTGTGCATCCGGGAAGATTGCCTTGATCTCCTCCCGAAATGCAGTCGCGAACTGCTCGTTGGCGCAAATCGAGTCGGCCATCAGGAATCCGCCGCGCTCGATGTAGGTAGCGATCGCCCTGCGTTCGGTCGCGGTGAAGCTGAAACGTCGGCGTCCGTGCATGAAAACGAGCGGGTACTCGAATAGCCTCGGATCACCCGCTGGGATCAATTCGGATTCCGATCGAGTGGGAAGCTGCGTTTGCTCGGACACAGCCTGGAGCAGGTTCGCCAGCGCGTTAGGAGCATCGTCGCTTCCTCCGCCATGGCTGAGTTTGGGGATCTTCAACGTGCCACGTGCGAGCGGATCGATGGAAGACGCGGTGCTGATGCGAGGTCGATCCAGTTTGTCCTTCAGTTCCCGATTCGTGGCATAGGTGACCACATTCGCCCCGATCTTGACCACGGAGTCTATTTCTTCCTTGATCGCGGGTGGATAGCTGGCTTCTCGCAGGCGATCAAGTTCCCAGTAGCAGGAGAGGTTTTGTGGCGAGTACACGACGCCGGTACGACAACAGGCGTCGATTCCGTACAGGGGGCGCATGTGTTTGGGGTCGACCTTCGATTCGGCGTACCAGATCGAATGATCAGGCGGCAGCAGTCTCAATTTCGATTGAGGGAAGAGTTCTTCCATGAGTGCGCGAAACGACTCATCGAACCCTTGTCCGTCGCACCCGTTGCCATGGCATGCCTCGGCGAAAATGAAGCCGCCCTGGTTGACGTATTGCTTCAGGTTTTCTTTTTGATCGCGTGATAACTGGAGTCGCTCACGACCGCTCCAGAAAAGTACAGGGCTTTCCAGGAGATCGGCGGCAGTCCCATATCGCAAATCGATGGTTTGCCAGGAGAGGTCGCGTTTCCAGGTTTGTTCGATGCGTCGAGTCAAATTCGGGATGCCGCCGGTGTGCAGGTCCCATTCCTGGTCATCCGAGTATTTCAACTTGGAGATCACAACCGGGCGTCGACCTTTCGAGAGAAACAATAAGGCGAAGGATGTTGCCAGGACCGGATCGTTTCCTTCACCATGCCCCAAACCGGTCCAGGCGTTCCGATTACCATCCTTGATGTTGAACAGGTATTCGGCACCTTCGCGGTACCAGTCATGTTTCCCGATGAAGCGGCGGCCTGAAAGTCTGCCGACTCGTTCGACGCCATACAAGTAATAGAGCAGCCAATTGCCTTCGTTGCCCGGATTGTTGACGACGGTAAATTTCTTGCCCAGCCAGCGAAACGCCTTCTCCAGCGCTTCGTTGTCGTTCGAGGCGCCGCAGCACTGGACCCGTCCGTTGGTGACTTCGGCTCCGCCTGATTGCAGTTTGTCGGCACAGATCAGAATCGATGCGATGCCAGCACAGGTCATACTTCCCGAGGATTGACTTTGAGGCATGTAGCACCAGCCACCGTCATCGCGCTGGCTTTGCAACCAGTACTCAAGCGCCAGTCGCCATGTTTGATCCTCGACACGAATACCAACGCGCTCGGCCTCATGCAAAGCCAGAATGGCGAACTGACTGTTGGAGCGATCCCCGGCGCCGGGGTAGCCCCATGCACCGCGTTCGCTCCCTTGTTTCACCTGCACCGATTCCAGCCAACGCACGTTGCCGGAAATCGCCAGGTGGTACCGTTGCGGATCGGCGGCACAGAACGCCATCGTGATTAGCGATGTCGAGTAAACCTTTTCGGGTTTTCCCCGTGCGGCGAGATACTGCAATCCTTTTTGAATCGCCTCGCTTTTTGGATCTTCACCCGCACTCAACAGAGCGAGCACGACCAACGCGGACTTGCCGCCCGGTTGGCCGGGGAACTCGCCCCAGCTTCCATCAGCGCGAGATTGGGTCGATTTCAAATACTTGCGTGCTCCCTCGACCATCTCGCGCACTTGTTCGGCGGTGATCTCGCAGCGCACCGGTCGTGCGATCGCAGTGATTGTTACGATCGCTACCAGCGGAATAAACCATCGGCCCACCATCGAGTCGGTCCTCGCCACGCGTTGAAACGGTCCCTTATTCCTATTCTATCGCCTGTTCATGGCGGGAAACTGACAGGTTCCCGCGACGTCGTCGGAGAAGCTGCGGAATTCGCCACTCCACGACAATTCAGGTGCAGCCAGCGAATCGAAAGGGGGATAAATATCGTACGTTTCGATGGCGTCCCGAGTCGCGTAAACGTTTGCGTTGCTGGGATTCCAGGAGACCAATAGAATCGACGGAGGGGGACCGAGTAACGGGCCGTTGCCCCGAAGGCGTCTTACTCATAGCCGTCGTCCACAACCCCGTAATCCACTGTCTGCTATCCACAGCCTGTGGTTCCGGGTCAGCGTTTGTCAGATAGGAGCGACCGTGTCCACCGGTAAACAAAAAAATCTCGGGGAGATCCTCCAGGAGTTCAGCCATCACCGCCACGTGATGCAGCAGGAACTTCAAAAGGTGATCGTCGGGCAAAGCGACGTGATCGAACAATTGTTCGCCGCGATATTTACGCGAGGTCATTGTCTCCTGGAAGGCGTACCGGGACTCGCAAAGACATTGATGGTCAGCACGCTGGCGAGGATTCTGGATGTGGGCTTTAAGCGCATTCAGTTCACGCCGGACTTGATGCCTTCCGATATCACGGGCACGAATGTGCTCGACGAAGACGCCAACGGCAAGCGGGAATTTCGCTTTGTCGAAGGTCCGATCTTCACCAATATTCTGCTCGCCGACGAAATCAATCGAACTCCGCCCAAAACCCAGGCGGCCTTGCTTCAAGCGATGCAGGAACGCCAGGTGACGGTCGGCAGAACGACTTACGATCTGCCCGATCCGTTTTTCACCATCGCGACCCAGAATCCGATTGAACAGGAAGGTACCTACCCGCTTCCCGAAGCCCAGCTCGATCGATTCATGTTCAACATCAAGGTCGGCTATCCGTCGGAGGAGGAAGAGGAGCGAATCCTGGCGACGACTGCGCGCAATGAGAAAGCCGACGTTCAGAAGGTACTGTCGGCGAGGTCGATTGTCACCTTGCAGAAATTGGTGACGTCGGTAGCGGTCAGCGAGTACATCGTCAAATATGCGGCAAGATTGGTGCGAGCCACGCGGCCTCGCGATCCGTCGGCGCCCAAATTTGTTCGAGAGATGGTCGATTGGGGGGCCGGGCCTCGAGCCGGACAGTTCCTCATTAACGGCGGCAAGGCGCTGGCGGCGATGGATGGGCGATTCTCGGTTGCGATCGACGATTTGCGCCGGATTGCCGTGCCCGTGTTGCGGCATCGCATCAGCACGAATTTCCAGGCACAAGCCGAAGGCATGACGACCGAAGATATCGTCATGCGACTGGTCAAAGAGATCCCGGAGCCTACCATTCCGAAGTTTGCGACCGCACCGAGCACTGGTGGAACTGGCACAGGTGGAACTGGCACTGGTGGAGCTGGCACTAGTGGAGCTGGCACAGGTGCCGCTTCGTCATCGACCGTTGCTGCCAATCCGCCACCACCGCCGCCGCCGCCCCCCGCGCGATAACAGCGCGTCGAGCCACCGAGCATTTGAAAGTAACTTGCAGTATTACTGGAACACGAACCTTGAGCCGCATGCATGTCGACTGTTGAAAAATACTTGAAGCCGCAGGTGATCAACCAGATCAAGCGGCTCGATCTGCGCGCTCAATTTGTCGTGAAAGGCTTTCTTCAAGGCCTGCATGCCAGTCCGTTTCAGGGATTCTCCGTCGAGTTCAGCGAGCATCGACGTTATTCGCCAGGTGACGACCCGAAAGACATCGATTGGCTCGTCTACGCCAAGACGGAAAAGTACTACGTCAAAAAATTCGAGGCCGAGACCAACATCACGGGTTATCTCGCGATGGATCTCAGCCAATCGATGGGCTACACATACCGGCAGGAACTGACGAAGTTCGATTACGCCATCTGCCTTGCCGCGGCGTTGGCATACCTGATGGTCCATCAGCAGGATCCCGTCGGCCTGATCACGTTCGATACCAAGATTCGCGACTGCTTGGCGCCGAAGTCGAAGCGTTCGCAGTTGGGCACGCTGCTATCGCATTTGGCAAAACTCAAGCCAACCGGCGAGACCGACGTGGCCAAAAGTTTGCAGCAGCTGCAAGCCATGCTGCGGCATCGCAGCCTCGTGATGGTGTTCTCCGATCTGTTGACCGACCCGGAACCGGTTATTCAGTCGCTTCATCGACTCAGGCATCGCGGGCACGACGTCATCCTGTTCCATATTTTAGACGAGGCCGAAGTCACGTTTCCGTTTGAAGGCGCGGTGGAGTTAGAGGAGCCGGAGACGCATGAGCGAATCGAGGTCGATGCCGCTCAGGCGAGGCTCGATTATCAGCAGCAGGTCGTGGAGTTTCGCGAGTCGTATCGCCGAGAGTGTTTTCAATCGGGTGTGGATTACGTTCCGCTGGACACCAGCATGCAGTTCGATAAGGCGTTGACAAAATACTTGTCGAGCCGACGGGCGCGAGGTTGATCATGGCGTTCGTCAATCTTTCGCTGTTATTCGGAGGATTGCTGGTCGGCGTACCGATTCTCCTGCACTTGATGATGCGGCAGCAGCCGAAGCACTTGTTATTTCCCGCCGTGCGTTTTTTGAAGAAGCGGAGGGAGTCGAATAAGCGAACGTTGCAACTTCGGCATTGGATTCTGTTGCTGCTGCGTTGCGGCGTGTTAGGTGGCGCGGCGTTGATGTTGGCAAGGCCAAGCACGTCGTCATCCAATTTCGGCCATTGGTTGACGGTAGGCCTTGCCGGTCTGCTGGCCGGAGTCGCGGTGCTGCTGGCGGTGATTGCGGTGGTTCAGCGTCGCGGTCGATTATTGACGGGGATTCTTCTGGCTTTCGCAGTGCTTACCGTGATGGCAGTCATCGGCACGTTGATTCCGGCACTGGGCCAGCGTCCGATGGCGATGATTGGTGATCGCGAAGCGCCCGTCGCAGCGGTGGTTGTTGTCGACTCGGCGCCGCGCATGGGCTACACGCACGAAAACCAATCGCGAATCGAGGTCGCCAAGGAGTTGGCCCGCGATATCTTGCGGCAATTACCCGACGATAGTGAGATTGCCGTCCTCGATTCGCGGCCCGGAGCGACTGCGTTTGCTGTCGATGAATCGGCAGCATTCAAGTCGATCGATCGGCTTACGTCCACAGGAGCTGCGGGGCCCTTGTCCCAGGCACTGGGTGATGCGGTGCGACTCGTTTCGTCCAGCAATAAGACGCGCAAAGAAATTTATGTGCTTACCGACTTGAGCGAAGGTGCATGGGAGGCGACGTCAGGATCGTTGCGCTCGGACCTGGAGTCGCATCGTGATGTGTCCTTGGTGATCGTCGATGTGGGGATTCCATCGCCCATTAACTTCGCGATTCGCAGTTTAGAACTGTCCTCCGAAATGGTGGCTCGCGGTGGAGAGGTCGTGTTGCGTGCGGATGTCGCTCATGTCGGTCCCGGAGGCAATCGAACACTGGAGTTGCGGCTTGATGACCTGGATCCAACTCGCCCGGTGCTGCAGGATGGAAAGTTGGTGTTGCCGGCAACACAAGTTCGAGGTCAACAGACGCTGGTGTTTGAGCGGGATGGCGTGCAGCAGGTTGAGTTTCGGCTTCGGGGTCTCGAGCAAGGAGTGCACCACGGCGCTCTGAAGCTGATTGGCGAGGACGGGCTATCTTTTGACGATGTTCGCTATTTCACGGTCGAAGTGAAGGCAGCGTGGCCCATTCTGGTGGTTGCTCCGACGGGGGTGCTAACCGAGTTTTTTGTGGAGTCGATCGCTCCCTACGAGTGGGCTCAGCAGGGCCGAGCATTATTCGACTGCGAGGTAGTTGCTCAAGCGAACTTAGCGAACAAAGCCTTGGCGGAATACGCGGCGGTGGCGTTGATCGATCCGTCCCCTTTGACACCGGCGGATTGGCAGCAATTGGAGCGCTATGTGACGTCGGGCGGCGGCCTAGCCGTGTTCCTCGGGTCACACGCTCATCCTGTCACCTCGTTTAATGAGCCGCTGGCTCAGTCGCTGCTGGGCGCCAAACTTGCACGGGAGTGGCGAACGACAATCAACGATTTGTCTCTCGCTCCAGAACGGTTCGAGCATCCGGTGCTTCGTGGTTTTCGCAATCAAACAGTGCCTTGGAATCAATTGCCCGTGTATCGCCATTGGGTACTCGAGCCATTGGAGAGTGATACACGGGTGTTGATCCCGTTCAGCAATCGAAAGCCGGCACTCATCGAACGTTCCGTGGGAAAAGGACGAGTCGTCGTGATGGCGACTCCGGTTTCGGAGCCGGTCGAGCCCGCGGGACGGACTGCTTGGAACGAATTATTTACCTCGGAAGATGCGTGGCCCTCCGTTGTGTTGCTTGATCAGATCGCGCGATTCGTGGTATCGAGCGGCGAGTCCAAGTTGAATTACCGAGCGGGTGAGACGGCGATTCTGGGGCATCATCCGGATCGGGAGCCGGATCGCTACCAGCTTTTTTCGCCCAACGCAGAGCCGCAGGATGTGACGGCTCGCGATCAACGGTTGACGGTGCGATTCACCGAGGATCCAGGCACGTACCGACTCAAAGGCTTTCGCGGTTCCACGATCGCGCGCGGTTTCTCCGTCAATGTGCCAACGGCATCCAGCAACCTGACTAGGTTAACGAATGCCCAACTCGACGAAATGCTCGGCCCGGAACGCTATCAACTAGCGAGGAGTCGCGAAGAGATTAATCGTGAAATTGGTGAAGCACGAGTGGGGCGAGAGTTTTATTCCTACTTGTTGCTCGGTCTTGTTGTGATCCTGGCGATCGAGCAATTGCTTTCCAACCGTTTTTATCGTCGTGAGTCCGTAGCGGCGACCGACACGAGATCGGCAACGTCGGATCCGCTAGGGCAGGGTACGGTTTCGGGGGCGTAAAGCGACGATGACACACTGGTCTTTCAGTCCGATTTTCGACAGCTACATGATCGTCGCGGCAGCGACGGCCGTGTTGCTGGCGATGCTGACCGTAAAGCCCGGTTTTGCAAGCGTGACAACCCGGCGCCGTTGGACGCTCGTCGGCTTACGACTCGCCACGATTGTCGTCGTGCTGATTGCGATGCTGCGGCCCACTCGCGTGAGTTCCAGCACGAGGCCGCAACCCGCCTCAATACTGGTGTTGGCTGATTTCAGTCGCAGCATGCAGTTGCCAAATGAAGCCGGAGCACCGTCTCGATGGGATGCACAACGCGAAACCCTAACGACGATCGGACCGACGCTAACGACTCTATCTAAAAATGCCAACGTCAAGGTCTACGGCTACGACAGCAAACTCCATCCATTGGATCTCAATGCAGGTCGGATCGCATTGCCTGTTCAGGGCGAGGGGCAGCAGACGGACTTGGGTTCGACCCTGGCCGATGCG
>JBJOLO010000786.1:0-14604 GCA_046045565.1 Planctomycetota bacterium
GTTACTAATTCAACGGCCTTCGGCGTTCTGCACGACCGATTTCGCACCCGTTGGTGCAAACCACCGGCTCCATACCCGGTGATTTCACCTAGTGCGGTGTTGCGCTATCGGAGCCGTGGTCAGGGGGTCGGCACTGGCAATGTCGATGCCTCGTTCTTAGAATGACCGGCCTTCCTAGGAGGTTTCACGTGCGTTCCACATGTCGGTCGTGCGCACGCAAGAGGCCTTGGCAAACGGATATCGGGAACTGGATATGAAGCTTGCAAAATTTGCGGGTCGCGACAATCAAGTGCGAGTGGGAATCGTGGAGCAACAGCGTATTGCGGCCTTGAAGCCCAGCGATGCGTACCCGAACTTGATGTCGATTTTGGAATCGGATCAGCCGGCAAAGGTTGCTGCAGAGCTTGCCGACCCAAGTTGGCAGCCGCTGTCGGATGTGCGGCTGTTGGCGCCAATCGATTCGCAGGAGGTATGGGCAGCCGGAGTCACCTATAAGCGAAGCAAGACAGCCCGGATGGAAGAATCCGAGACGGCCGCGTCATGCTACGATCGCGTTTACGTTTCACCTCGCCCCGAACTCTTCTTCAAAGCGACTCCCAATCGCGTTTCGGGACCCGGACAACCGCTGCGGATCCGCGTCGATGCGACCTGGAATGTACCCGAACCGGAATTGACCCTGGTGATCAACTCGAAGTTGAAGCTCGTCGGCTACACGATTGGCAACGACATGAGTTCGCGGGATATCGAAGGCGATAACCCGCTCTATTTGCCTCAAGCCAAAGTTTACAACCAGTGCTGCGGGCTTGGGCCCGTGATCACGCTCGTCGATGCCATGCCGCCGCGCGACCAGACGGGCATTCACTTGAGTATTCGTCGGAGCGGGAGTGTTGTTTTCGAAGGGACCACCAGCGTGGCGCAGATGGCCAGGACCTTCGAGGACCTGATCGAGTGGCTGACCAGGGACAACGCATTTCCGAACGGCGCGTTCCTGTTGACCGGAACCGGCATCGTGCCCGATAGCAACTTCACTTTGCACGCCAATGATCAGGTGGCCATCACCATCGATGGGATCGGAACGCTTGAGAATCCGATTGTGCAAGGGCCTCAGAAGTAGCGAGAACGACGAAACCGTCGTGTTTGAAGAAGCCGTGTTTGAAGAAGCTGCACGATGTGCAGCGGCAGCGATTCCATTGTCAGCGATTGAAAAACAGCGATTGAAGTACAGCGATTGAAAAACAAGGAAGCATCCATGGGGCAGCAGCAGGTGTTGATCGACGGCGACTGGCGCGCGGCGCAGGCGACCGGTTTCTTTCGAGCGGAGAATCCTCGCACGCGTGAGCACTTGGCGGAGGAGTATCCTGTCAGCGGTTGGGCCGATTGTGACGCAGCCCTTTCCTCGGCGTCGGCCGCAGCAGCGATCTTGCGCAGGCAGTCGCCCGACCAAGTGGCGCGATTCCTCGAGGTCTATGCCGACCGGATCGACGCTTGCAAGGACGAACTGGTGGAGTTGGCTCATCTGGAGACCGCCTTGCCAAAATCGCCGCGATTAGCTGACGCAGAACTGCCGCGGACCACCTTGCAACTACGACAAGCTGCCGCGGCCGCCCGGGACGGTTCGTGGGCGATGGCAACCATCGACACCAAGGGTGGTTTGCGCAGTTGCCTGGGACCGATCGGTCCGGTCATTGTGTTTGGTCCGAACAATTTTCCATTTGCATTTGGCAGCGTCTCGGGTGGCGACTTCGCTGCCGCCATTGCCGCGGGCAATCCCGTGATTGCGAAAGCCAACTCATCGCATCCGGGCACGACGCGTCGCTTTGCCGTCGAAGCTGCGGCCGCCGCAAAAGAATGCGGATTGCCGCGAGGCACCGTGCAATTGATCTATCGCACCAGTCATGCCGACGGAGAACGCTTCGTTGCTGATCCTCGAGTCGGTGCGATCGGTTATACGGGAAGCCGCTCGGCGGGGTTGAAACTCAAGGAAGCCGCCGATCGCGCCGGACGGCCGATCTACCTCGAGCTTTCAAGCGTAAACCCCGTGGTTATTCTGCCTGGAGCACTCAACGAACGATTCGACGACATCGCGCAACAGTTCACGTCAAGTTGCCTGATGGGGACCGGGCAGTTTTGCACCAATCCGGGGTTGGTGATTCTTCTGGATGATGAAAAATCCCGCCGCTTTGTCGAGCGCATTGCAGAGCAGTTTCGCCAGGCGCCGGTCGGCACTTTATTATCAAGGAGCGTCGAAGCAAATCTGGCTCAGAGCGTGAAGTTGCTCGTGGACGCCGGTGCCAAGATGGTCGCGGGCGATGGGGCCTCCGCCGGAACAGGTTATTCATTCGCCAACACGCTCCTCACGGTGACAGGCAAACAGTTCTTGGCGAAGCCCGAGGCGTTGCAGACCGAGGCGTTCGGGAATGTGAGTCTGGTGGTGATGGCCAGCGATCTGGATGACATGTGCTGTGTGATCGAGCATTTAGAAGGCAATCTGACCGGTTGCGTCTACTCGGACACCATCGGCGCCGATGATGCCATCTACGATCGTGTTGCAGCCAGCCTGCGTCCGAAGGTAGGCCGCTTGCTGAACGACAAGATGCCGACCGGAGTCGCCGTCAGTCCCGCAATGAATCACGGCGGGCCGTTTCCCGCCACCGGTCATCCTGGTTTCACCGCCGTCGGAATTCCTGCTGCCATGCGGCGATTCGCGATGCTCTTGTGCTATGACAATGTGCGGCCCGGGCGTTTGCCCGAGAATCTTGCCGATAAGAACCCGAATGGAAAACTCTGGAGATCAATCGACGGTAATTGGTCCCAGTCGGACGTTTCCTCCTGATCCTGGAGCAACCTCGCGATGGCGAAATCGATTCAAGGCGTGTTGCCGATTGCCCACACGCCGTTTAACGAGCATGATCAGATCGATTACGCGAGTCTCAAGCGACAGATCGATTGGGCTTTTGCTCAAGGAGCTCAGGGCTACTGCACCGGCATGGTCTCGGAGTTGCTCCGGTTGACCGCAAGCGAACGCATTGAACTCACGCACAAGCTGGTTGAATTCAATGCGGGCCGGGGCGTAGTGGTGGCGAGCGTGGGCGCGGAGAGTATGCCGCAAGCGTTGATCTATGCGCGCGAGGCGGAATCGGCCGGTGCCGATGCCGTCATGGCGATCCCTCCGATCTCCACAGCCTTACCCGATGCGGAACTGCTGTATTACTACGGGACCTTGGCCGAAGCCATTTCGATGCCGGTCATCGTCCAGGATGCGTCGGCCTATGTCGGTCGACCGATTCCGCTCGATTTACAAATCGAGTTACTAAAACGGTACGGCGAAGAGAAGATCTTGTTCAAGCCCGAAGCTGCTCCGATCGGACCGAATCTATCTCGATTGCGCGATGCGACCGGCGGACGAGCACGCGTGTATGAAGGATCGGGTGGAATCCTCCTGGTGGATAGTTTCCGTCGCGGGATCACGGGTACGATGCCCGGAATGGAGTTTTTAGATGCGATTGTTGCCCTCTGGAATGCACTGAAACTCGGCGACGAAGAGCGTGTGTATCGCATTTATTTTCCGATCTGTGCGCTCGTCGCCTTGCAGATGCAGGCCGGACTGGACGGATTCCTTGCGGTGGAGAAATACCTGCTGGTGCGTCGCGGGCTCTTCACGAGCGACCGGCGACGCCGGCCGAACTCGTGGTCACTCGATGAAGAAACCCGACAAGAAGTCGATCGGCTCTTCGACCGCTTACAACGCGCGCTCACGTAACGAATAAAACTGTCGACCGATTCAAGGTCGTCGACATGCCAGACTGGCGATGCTTGCCGTCAGCGTCTGTTGATTGAGCTCACACGACGAGATGTTGGGGGGCGATTCTTCGTGGCCTGCCCGAACCTTAGGTGTAGGTCGTGATCCACTCATAGATGCGCGATTCGCAGGCCGGCGGGACGCTGTGTCCTTCGCCATGGTTGTACAGCCCCAGTGCCGGACGCGTTCCGTAAAGCTTGTAGATTTCCATCGCCCGCGCGATGAACGGCCAGCTTTGTCGACCATCGGCCGAGTCGCCGCCAATCAACAGGAATGGTCGCGGTGCAATCATCGCGATCAATTCGTGGTGCTCGTGATCGAATGTCCCGTCTTGAATGGACGGGCCGAGGTACCATGGCGCATTCCAATTGGAAAACCGCGTTCCAATGCCGCCCTCGCTGCTTACCGTGACGGCAACCCGCGGGTCGAATGCCGCTAGATAGAGCACCTCTTTCGCGCCCAAGGAATGTCCTGCGCAGGCGATGCGCTTTCGATCCACGTGGGGTGACTGCAGCAGCAAGTCGACGGCGAGTTGCGAATCTAGCAGCATTCTCGACATACCTTTGATGCCGGGATGGCTCGCAAGAAAACGTTTCGCTTCCTGCTCCGCCTCAAGCTTGTTATTCGTGGGCCAGAGGTAATTGCGAGGCGAAATGGTGACAAAGCCACGCTGAGCCAACTTGAGTGCGAACGCCTTGTCGGGATCGTCGCCGAGACCCGCAGGTTGAAGAATCGAATGATTGACGGTCGAGTGCAGGATGACGGCTGCTGGTGCGGGACGTTCGATCCTCAAAGGTTCGATCCAGTACGCTTCGGTAACCCAACCGGGTTCTACTTCGTAACGCAGGCATCGTCGCAAGACACCGGCCTCCCGATCCTCAGCGACCACTTCAGGCTCGAGTTTCCCCGGAGCCCTTAACTGATCGATACCCAAATATTTGCGCCACGCGAGTCGCAGACGCTCACGATACGGCTCCCAATCGGCCACGGTGGTTATACGCTTGCCTTGATCATCGACGAGGAGCGAGGCGAGCGGACGTTCGTTGTCCGGTTGTACCGCCGGCGGCGTTTGAATTTCGTCCAGCCACGAAACGTGCTTGGAAGTCGGCTCCGCAGCCGAAAGCAGGTTCATATCGCGATCGGGCCGGGCAGCGAGCATTGCGGCGGTAGCCAGCATTCCACGCGTTAGGAACCCGCGCCGTGAGTACTGCCGGTCTGAATTGGACGAGACGGGTGAGGTTCGACGAGCAAGCGATGAGCTGAAGGAACGCACCGGTCGGTCGAATGGCAAAAAGGTTGGCATGGGATACTCGGCGAGGCTTGTCGAACCATCATGCGTGCATTCACCCGTCAAACCGTTGTCAGATGGAATCGATTCCGGTTTGCAAGTTGTCACTGATTGCTTGGTACGTTAGTTTTAGAGGTCGTTTCGTGGAAACAGATCGACGATGTTGTAAGGGTATTGCCGCCCGACATTCTAATGACGCTCGAACGGGGTGACAAATCGGTGAAACTGTGTTTCGACGCGGTCGTCCATGCACGACCGGATCGTGAAATTGAAGAGCAATCGCTGGACGTAGGCGGTCGTAAACTCTCGGTTCTGTGTATTGCGCCCGAGGAGCTCCATCTGCCGTTTCCCGTGAGTTTTGAGGAAACGCTCGAGCGGATGGATCGCATGCCGCAGCTGCTGATCGAATTGGATGGCTCGTTTGTCTGGTCGGGAGTAGAGGAGGGAAGTGCATGGCAATTGGATGGAACGGTGAACGACCGTGATGGACGTTTGCTGTATGTGTCCGTGAGGGGAACCTGCAGCGATCAAAACTGGGAACGATTACTCCATTGTTTCGGATGGCCGACCCAGTGGCTGGTGATCCAGTCGGTGCGCGAAGCGGTTTTCCTGGAGGAGGCTGAATTTCGTCGCTGGGCCGCATCGGACGCGCGCGAGATCTGAGGGCGGGGGTGTGCCGGTATCGAAAAGGCGTCCGGTCGGTGCGTTCGATTTGCGAATGCGTTAAAGTGAAGGCGGAGTTGCCGACAAGTTGAGTCGGCCAAGAGTGAAGGACGGAGAAAAACGGTGATAATCATACGAATGCCAATCGTGCCATCGCTCGCGAAAGCATGCGACATCCAGCGTGCGTCGTCAGGAATGTGCGACGGGGCGGGAATCAGGGGTATCGTTTTTACGGCCCTGTTTACAGCGATCGTGTTGGTCGGATCGACCGTATTCTCCGGGCCGCCCGTGGCACCGACGGAGCCGTTGTCGCCGCAGGAGCAGATCAAGAAATTCAAATTGCCGCCGGGTTTCTCCATTCAGCTGGTGGCCAGCGAACCGCAGATTCAAAAGCCGATGAATCTGGCATTTGATGCGCGGGGCCGATTATGGGTGACGCATTCGATCGAGTACCCTTTCGCAGCCAAGCCGGGCACAAAGCCGCAGGACGGGCTGACCGTGCTGGAGGGCATCGGTGCCGATGGCCGCGCGACCAAGGCCACTCGCTTTGCCGATGAACTGAACATTCCCATCGGCGTGCTGCCGCTGGGCGAAGGGCACGAAGCGATCGTTTGGTCGATTCCCTATATCTGGAAATTGAGCGACACCGATCGCGACGGCGTGGCAGACAAACGCGAGATCTTGTACGGCCCGTTTGATTTCGTCGATACGCATGGCAACCAGAATGCGTTCCGCATGGGACTCGACGGGTGGGTCTACGCATGCCACGGATTCAGAAACAACTCGCAGATCAAGCTGCGAGGCGAAGGCGACGTGGTCCTGACGATGAACTCGGGGAACACCTATCGGTTTCGACCGGACGGTTCGGCGATCGAACAGGTTTCCTGGGGGCAGGTGAATCCGTTTGGGTCTTGCTTCGATCCGCTCGGAAACTTCTTCACTGCCGATTGCCACTCCCGACCGCTGACGATGGTGCTTCGAGGCGGATACTACGACAGTTTTGGCAAGCCGCATGATGGACTGGGGTTCGCACCGATCACGACCAGCGACGATCACGGGTCTACGGGGATTGCAGGCGTGGCCTATTACGACGCGCACCAGTTCCCGCCTGAATATCGCGATTGCTTGTACCTCGGCAACGTTGTCACTAACGTCGTGCACCGCGACAGGCCCGAGTGGCGAGGTTCATCGCCGTGGGTGCAGAAGCCGGAAGACTTTATTACATGTGACGACTGGTGGTTTCATCCGGTCGACGTGCAGCTCGGTCCTGACGGGGCGCTCTACATCTCCGATTTCTACAATTGCATCATCGGTCATTACGAAGTGGACCTGAATCATCCCCGACGCGATCGTGACCGGGGGCGCGTATGGCGCGTGGTTTGGTCGGGGGACGATGCGTCGCCGGCGATAGTGCCGAATCTAGCCGGACGTTCGCGCGAAGAATTGGTGCGCGACCTGGGCGATGTAAATTTGACCGTGCGAAATCTCGCGACGCAGGAACTGGCTCGACGTTTCGGCGAAAACGCAATCGCATCACAGGACGAATTGAAGACCGCATCCCAACGAGCGCAAGCGGTCTGGTTGCGTTTCCGATCCGGCCATTTGAAGGCAAGCGATCCCGCGCGCACGGCAGTCGATCGACTCGAGCGAATTCACTTCGTACGTGCGATGGGGGAGATTGACCGTTGGGATGCAAGCCATGGTGCCGCGGTCCGCGAGATGTTGAGCGACTCGGACCCCACGGTCCGACGCGTCGCAGCCGACGCCCTGGCCAGGCATCCCGATCTCGCGAATGTAAAGCCGTTGCTCGCGATGAGCGAAACCGTCGATTCTCGCGATGTGCAACTTGTCCACGCCATTCGCATCGCCGTGCGCAATCAGTTGCGCGAGCCCTCGGTGTGGGACGGCATCGTCGGGCTGGAACTGAAACAGGCGCAGGCGGCGCAATTGCTCGGCTTCGCTTTGGCCGTTCCCAGCGAATCGGCCGCCTCATTCTGCCTCGCCTATCTCCAGAAACAGGATGTCGAACAGGAGATGCTCAACCGTTCCCTGGCTCATGCTGCTCGTCATATCGCCCCCGCGCGACTCGACGAGGTCGCCCAGTTCGTACTGCGTAAATATCCCGCGGACTTTTCCAAGCAGACGACGCTTTTTCAATCGGTATTCGATGGTTTAACGCAGCGCGGTGTACGACTGCAGTCGGGAACCAAAGTCGCCGACTGGGCTGCGCAAGTGGCTGGCCGCATTCTTGACGTGAACGGCAGCCCGTTGGCGTCATGGAGCAATCAACCGGTTGATCCAGCGTCGCCGGGGAATTCGACGAGTCCCTGGGGGGTTCGCAACCGGATGGCGACGGATGGGATGTCGATCCCTGTGTTCGACAGTATTGTCAACGGTGAACAGCTTACCGGTGTGTTTCGTTCGGCTCCGTTTACGTTGCCCAAGCAGTTCACTTTTTGGATGTGCGGCCATAACGGCGAACCGGGGACGAATCCTCAGCCGGTCAATCACATTCGGCTACGGCTAGTCGAAGAGGACGGCAAACTGGGCGAAACGGTGGCCCGAGAGGTTCCGCCACGGAATGACGTGGCGCGCGAGTACCGATGGGATTTGGCTCGCTGGAGCGGGAAGCGAGGGGTGATCGAGATTGTCGATGCGGATGCGGGCGCAGCATACGCCTGGATCGGGGTGGGTCGGTTTACGCCTGATGTGGTGTCCGGTCCGAGCGAAGGGATGCCCAATGCCGCGACAGCGCAAGCCTTGGCCATTCGCGTCAGTGAACAGTTGCAACTGGGTAAGCTTACGCCGGGTATTCGCAGCATCCTGCACGATCGCAGTGCGGAGAGTGCTACGCGCATCGCCGCGTTATCGGCGCTGCGGACGCTGGAAAAGGAATCGATCGCAGAGCGTTGTTTGACCGTCGTCAAAGACGTGGAGGAGCCGGTCGGGTTGCGTATCGCGGCGGCGCAGATGCTAGGTGCCGCCGCATCGAAGCCGGCACAAGAGGCTTTGATTGCGACTCTTCCCGGTGCGACGCAGCAGTTGGAGCGCGCCCTGGCGATGGCCCTGACGGCGACTCCCGAGGGTGCGGAACGTTTGTTGGAAGCGATTGAAAAAGGCAAGGCGACGCCGCGACTGCTGCAGGATGCGGGAGTGAACGAGCGATTGCGTACGGTGCAAGTTCGCGATCGCGATCTGCGACTGGACGCTATTCTGGCACAACTGCCGCCGGCCGACGAAGCGATTCGCAAATTGGTGACGCAGCGTGTTGCGGCGTTCCCGAAAGCGAAGCCGTCGATTGAGGCTGGTGCTGCCATCTTCAAGAAATCGTGCGTCGTCTGTCATCGGCTCGGGAACGATGGCGCCAAGGTTGGTCCGCAACTTGACGGGATCGGTCAACGCGGCCATGAGCGTTTGATGGAAGATATCCTCGATCCGAACCGGCACATCGACGGTGCGTTTCGCGCCACCACCCTTACGACCACCAACGGGCTTGTGGTGTTCGGATTGAAGCTGCGCGAGGAGGGGATGGTCGTGGTGCTCGCCGATAATCAAGGCAAGGAAGTACGAATCCCGAAGCAGGAAATCGAGGATTCCAAGTTAAGTCCGCTCTCCCCGATGCCCGGCAATTTCGGGGAGCAGCTTCCCGAAAGCGATCTCTACAATCTCATGGCGTTCCTGTTACAGCAGCGTTCCGCTCCATCGGCGGCGCCCTGAGCGACGCATGATGCAGGAGCGTTAGGGCGCTTTCCCGGGGGACTGCTCGGCAGCCGGATCGGGTGCTTTATCAGGCACCTCGTCCGAAGCCGGTTCTGCTGCTTTGTCGGGCACGGGTTGCGTGGGACCCGACTCGCGACTCCCGGTTGCGCCGCCCTCACGAGGCGGAGTGATGCTCGGGAATTCGCCACGGCGGAATTGATAATTCATGAACATGTCGCGGAGTCGCCGTCGAAACTGTTCGCCGCGATAGCTCGAGAGTTTCTCCCTGTCGGCTTTGCTGAGTTTCTCCAGGTAGAAGCGGGACTCTTCTTCCGTGATTTGGCTGGGCATCCGGCCTCCGGCTTGGAAGACCCATCGCATGATCTTCGATAATCGCTCGCCGTCGCTGGATTCAACCTGCAACTCGCGCACACCGCCGGGACTGAGTTGGGCGTAGAGTTCTTCGAAGTCGTCGGACTGGGGAATGACTTTGGCGGCACCCTGCCGCAAGTGAACGAAGTAGATCAGCAGACGGGCTTGGCTACCGCTCGACTCTTGAATGCGACGGCGGAGCCCTTCGGGTAATTTTTCCAGGTTCTCTTGGATCGGTTCGATGATGGTCGTTTCGTGGCTGAGAATAAACTCGTCCAGCCACCTGAGCGCGATGGAGATGTCTTCGGGACGATGGCGCGATTCACGTTCAAGGACAATTTCTTGAATCCGTGCGAGGCGTTGTTCGGCAGGCAATTTCAGTAATTCT
Source organism: Planctomycetota bacterium (assembly GCA_046045565.1). Taxonomy (GTDB): domain Bacteria; phylum Planctomycetota; class Planctomycetia; order Pirellulales; family Pirellulaceae; genus VGZA01. Next base: position 10,210 of record JBJOLO010000786.1, read on the forward strand.
TCGCGGCGAGTTGATGGGAGGGAAAGCAGCAACTTGTAGTACTGGCCGAGGATTCGATCGAGTTGCTCGGCGCGAGGATCTTGTTCCATAGAGCGATGAAGTGCGCGTAAGGCATTCTGTCGAGACTGCGGCAGGGCGTAGAAGATATCTTTTTTGTCGAGTAGCTCCGCAGCTTTCTCGGCCGACATCGCCTCGACGCGCTGCCGTCGCTCTTCCAGCGATTCTACTTTTCCGCCCGCCACGATCGCGACCAGAAGAATCAAGAGGTTAGCCCGCATCGGAAGCCTCCTCAGGAAAAACGTCTTGTTCATCAAGCATCTTGAGAAACTCGATGCTGTCGATCCACTGATACTCGTCGACGCGCTCGATCACAGGCAGATCGATTAGGAACTGTTTTTCCGGTCCGCCCAGGTACGAGGACGTGGCGACGAAACTAGCTGCGGCGGAGACGGCGATGACCGCGCCACCCAGCACCCATGCCAAAACGTTTTGGCGCTGCTTGTGTTCAACCTGTTGTTGAACTTCCTGGGAAGCTCGCAAGGCGACTATTTCGACGGTCGTGCGGGCAAACGACTCGCCAGCCTGGGCACGAGGGAGCACGTCGAGCAAGTCCCATGCGCGTTGCATTTGCTGCAGTCGCTGACGGAACGCCGGGTCCTGCCCCATCCGCCGCTCGATGCGTTGCGTGGAGTCATGGTCGAGTTCGCCATCAAGATATGCGACCAAATCATCCATTTCTTCGGGCGAGTTTCCGTTTCCGCTCATGGCGTTTCTCCGCCTGCCGGTCGACTGCCATCCCGCACGTACGGCTCCAGGAGTTGCCGCAAGCTTTCCCTCGCCCGCCATAGCAACGATTTGACCGCTTGCACCGACATTTGCATGGTTTCGGCAATGTCGAGGTAGCTCATTTCTTCGAACTTGGAGAGCACCAGTGCGGTGCGTTGTTGTTCCGTCAGCGATTCCATCGCCAGCCGCACGATGCCAGCCATTTCGGTTTTGTCGAACTGTCGCGTTGGCATCATACCGCTGGCCGCGAGCGCCAATTTATCGAGCGAGAATGCCCCACTGTCTTCGTTAGGGCGAGGCGAAAGATTGACCTCTTTGCGGCGCGTGGAGGATCGTCGGGCGTTGCTGGCGAGGTTCGTCGCGATCGTAAACAGCCACGTGACAAATTTGGCGTTCGGCGTGTACGTCTTCCGCGCTCGGTAGACTCGGAGAAAGACCTCTTGCGCCAAATCTTCCGCCGTTTCCGGGTCGTCCACCAGCCGCTCAAGGACCGTCAGCAAGCGGTTCTGGTAACGAAGCACCAATTCCTCGAACGCGGCCGCGTTGTCGTCTCGCACCTGCAGCATGAGACGCACATCGGGATCCGATGTTTCGTAGGGCGTCGCGGACGGCTCGGTCACAGGCACGCATTCCTCAGAAAAACGGGGCGCAGTTGAGCGGCAGATTCCATTCGGAGGAAACTGCGGCTGATCGCTTAAACACCAACTGCAGATCAAAGTTGCTGACGGGGTGCATCCAGGGTCACGAGGTCGGGGGTCGACCGCCGTAATTGTCCGCATGCCGCATCGATTTGATCGCCCTTCCGGACACGAAAATGAACGTTCACTCCCTCCCGCTCTAAAATTTCGCGAAAGAGCTGCTGGGCATCAAGTGTGGGGGTGTGATAGGGAAGCCCGGCGACCGGGTTGTACGGAATGACATTGAGCAGGGCGGTCCGTCCGCGTAGCATTCGAGCCAACTGCTTGGCATGCCTTGGTTCGTCGTTCAGGCCGCCCAGCAGCACATATTCGAAAGTCAATCGACGGCCGGAGGCTTCAAAATAGCGGTCCGCGGCAGCCAGAATATCTTGCAAGCCGATCTGGCGATTGACCGGTACGATATCGTTTCGCAAGTCGTCGTTGGGGGCGTGCAGCGAGACCGCGAGATGAAAACGCGGATTTTCGCGCGCCAATCGATCGATAGCAGGAGGCAGCCCCACGGTTGATATCGTGATGCGCCGCGGACTGATGCCCAGGCCGTCGTTCTGGCTGGCTATATCCAAGGCCGCAACGACCTGATCCAGATTCGCCAGCGGTTCTCCCATTCCCATCACGACGATATGACTCAGTCGCTCGTCTCGCGGCAGCAATCGCTGCAGCCGCAGCATCTGCTCGACGATCTCGCTCGCCTTGAGATTCCGGTCGACGCCATCCAGGCCGCTTGCGCAGAAAACGCAACCCATCGCGCAGCCGACCTGGCTGGAGATACAAATCGAGCGTCGGATTCCATCCCGCAGCAGCACGCATTCGATCCGGCCGCCATCCACCATCTCCAAAAGCAGTTTCTCGGTCCCGTCGAGGGCATGCCGGTGCGTGGCGATCCGCGAAGTGAAAATCGTGAAGCTTGCGGCGAGTTCCTCCCGCAATTTCTTCGGCAGATCGCTCATCGCTTCAAAGCTTTCGGCACGATTCTCAAATACCCATTTGCGGATCTGAGCCGCGCGGTACGCGGGATAGCCGCGCTCCACCAGCCAAGCTTTTAATTGAGCAGAGTCCAGTTCCAGAAACGGTTGCATGTCAGCATTCTATCACGAGATCGCGACGACGCGTCAGGCGATAATCTCCCGTTTCCGACTGACATAGTCCCAGACGACGTACCGGTCCAGATCGTTCCCCGCCGTAAAGAAGACGCGGCCCCGGGTCGACTCGGCGATCCGGTAGGCGAAGCGGATGTCCTCCTCCGATTGCGACCAGCTGGGAACCAAAAACATGTTGATCGTAATGCCTTCCCGCTGACAAAGGAATGCTTCGCGCATCGTAGCTTCCTCGGTCCGCGGATCGGACGGATACATCATGTATAGCCATGATCCCTCAAAATGAGCGGTGGGAAGGCCGTCGGTGATGAGGATGATTTGCCGATTGGGAGTGTCCTGCGTGGCCAGCGATTGGCGGGCCAGCTGCAGGGCATGTTGCATGTTGGTGAAGTGCGGCGGAATCTGGAACTCGCTGATATCGGTCCGGCTCATGTCGACCTTCAGCCGTACCACCGGATCGAAAAGCGTGACCGGTTTGGGCAGGCATTCGACGATCTCGCCCGCAGCGCGCATCTTGGAAAAGGTATACATTTCGAAGAACCGCAGGAAGTCGCCGGGGTATTCGCGTCGGATGAGTCCATCGAGTGCCAGCGCCATTCGCTTCACGTTCATGTACTGACCGTCGTAGCGCATCGAACCGCTCATGTCCATGATCACTGCGGTTGCGCATTTCGGACTGTTGCGTGTCCGATGCACCACGATGTCGTCGCTTTTGAGACGCAGCGGTTGATTGGGCCCCGATCGGAGCATGGCGTTGATCAGCGATTGCGATAGGTCGACATTCGCCAGGGAGTCGCCAAATTCATACGATTTCGTCGCAGGCAATTCGACCGCACCTTCCCCCACAATCGGTCCTTGATGTCGTCCGGTGCGCGACGCCTGCAACTGGCTGAAGATCCGTTCCAGCAATCGGCCTTGAAACAGTCGATAGGCGTGGGGAGTCAGCTGCACGCGCCCGTCTTCGCCCATTTCGAGTCCCTGCTGGCGAGCCATCTCTTGAATGAGATCTTGAATCATCTTTTGCATCGCGCCGAGTTGATCGATATCGCCCGGTTCCGTGAACTCGGCCAATGCGTCCAGATCGATCACGGCGATCTGCGCGGTTTTCATTGCCTCCTCGAGCTGCGCGATCAGCTTGTCAATCTTCTCCAGTTCCTCTTTGATGGTGAGCGCTTTCGGGACGCTCATCGATTGCTGGCCGGAGAATTCATATTTTGCAGCGAGCTCGAGCACTTGGTATTTGTTGCCGAGCGCCTCGATGACCTGCACGAGTTGCGCGGCGGCAGGCGAGCGGTCGTCGCCGATGGCGTACCAAACACGTTCCAAGTCGTACAACTGCTCGGAAGCGACCGCCCGCTCGAACGCCCCTTTATGCTTGTCGGGTAACCGTACCCCGCGGGACGCCTGTTTCAGTTCGCGCGTGGCACGGTCGACTACCGTGTCCGTTTCGTAGGTTGAGAGGATTTTCCGTTTCCGTTCGCGGAGGATCGCCAGCAAAGCGTCGAGACTGGGGCCCAGTCCGGCTATTTGACTCGGATCGAGACGCACCGCGCGAGCTAGTTCCTCGGGGGTCAACCGACGCCGGCCCCCGTACATCATCATTTGCTCGAACACCGGCGAAACCATGTCCGGCGGCGGTTGCGTGGGACTGGGGAAATTGCGCGGATCGTATTTCTGATACGTGTGAATAATCCCGCCAATGCGGGGGCGGCTGTTCATGAAATCTTCCCGGCTTGGTAGACGCAGCGTGACCTCACGGACATGAAGTCGCAGTAAGGGGCCGCTGTATTCTACGCGGGTCGGCAAGCGAGTCGATC
>JBJOLO010000788.1:0-8320 GCA_046045565.1 Planctomycetota bacterium
AACCTGCCAGGTGCAACGCTCCATGGATCACATACAGCAGCAGTTCGGCTTCCACCGACCAGCCGTAATGAACCGCCTCGCGTGCAGCCGTATCCAGGCTGACCACAATCTCGCCCGTGAATTGTGTCGCCGTGTCCTCTAACACAAAACTGATCACATCCGTCGGCTCATCATGCGCCAGGAACCGGCGATTGATTTCGTGAATCTCGGGATCCGACACGACGGCCAGACTGACCGTCGCCTGTTCCGCCGCACAATGCGCAAGCACCCGGCGCACCGCTTCGATCAGAGGTCGAGCATCCACCGGTTGCGATTGTCGATTGGCAAACTCGACGTCAATCATCAAAGCATTCCGGAAAGAAAGACACCGACTAGGCTGATTGCTGGTCGGGATATTTGACGCGCCCATGATAGACGGCGGTCAGCGATTTGACGAGGCTCTCCTCGATGATATGCAATTCTTGCAGCGTCAAGTCGCACTCTTCGAATTGCCCGTCGAGCAGGCGTTTCATGGCGATGTCGTGCACGAGGTTTTCAATACGAGCCGGGGTGGGATCGACCAGCGCCCGGCTGGCGCCTTCGACGGCATCCGCCAACATCAGCACGCCCGCTTCTTTCGTCTGCGGTTTCGGACCCGGGTAGCGGAAACTCGCTTCGTCGACCTCAGGCCCGTCCGGATCAGACTCGCTGTTCCGCGTCGCCTGCCGGTAGAAATACTCGACCAGCGTCGTACCGTGATGCTGCTCGATGAAGGCAATGATCGAGCGCGGCAGGTGATGCTGCCTCGCCAGATTCGCACCATCTTTTACATGCGCGATGATCACCAGCGTGCTCATGGCCGGCATCAGCGACAGGTGACGATTGACATCCTGCCCTTGATTCTCGATGAAGTAACTGGGCTTCAGCATCTTTCCGATGTCGTGAAAATAGGCGCCAACGCGAACCAGCAATCCATTGGCACCGATCGATTCCGCGGCCGCTTCACCGATGGAGGCGACGTTGATCGAATGGTTGTAGGTACCGGGAGCGCGGCGGACCAGTTCTTGCAGGAGCGGGTGAGCGGCGTCGCCGAGTTCCAACAGTTTGATATCGGTTTGCACATCGAACAGCCGTTCCACGAACGGCAACAGGGCCGTCATCAACAAGCCGGCCATCACACCACAGGCGCCCTGCCACGCCGCGCCCGTCACCAGGCTCCAATAAAACTGCGATTGGTTCGCATCCGGATTCACGGTGGCCGGGTTCGCCAACATGGTCGGTGATCCGAACGCCTGGCCCACCACGGTGCATACGCCGATCGCGGTCAGAAAACTCACCAGTCCCACCATGGCGCCGACATGGATCAATCGCGTGCGACTGCGGATCCGGCCCAGCACCAGGATGGCCGCGGAAACCGATGCGGCGTAGACCACGAAGTCGGCTAAACCGTGCCCTAAGGTCAAGGTCATCACCAGGGCGGTCGCGCTGGAAAGCAGCAGCGCCAACTCCTGTCGATACGAGATGGTCAGCGTCATACCGAGAAAAATCAACGGGATTACTTCGGCTCGCCAATTATCGATGGCGAACAGTTGCGTCGCGATAATCGTGACGATCACCGCTCCCAGAACGGTTGCAAGTTGACGCAGATGATCGAGCAGTCTCGGCTCGCGGTAGGCAACGTAGTAGCCGCACAGCAAATGCAGCGCGACAAACATGCCGAAGATCGCCCCGGCATAGAGGCACTTTTCTCCCCAGCTCACCTGTGCCAAGCGCGTTTCATGTTCGCGCCGCAGCAACTCCAATTCCTTGCTTTCGATCGGCCTGCCGCCGCGCGCCAAAACCGACTTGCCCGGCTCGTACACAATCATCTCCGGATTGCCGGCTACCCGAGCCTCGACTTCTTCCCGCGCTCGCGCGGATGACGGTTCGTCGTAAGACAACGTCGGCTTGATCCGGCGACGCAACAAATCGGCAAGCCACCGCACGCCGATCATGGCGTATTGATCCGGAAGCTTCGCATCACGCCATTCGTCCATCAGCCGCCGCTCCAGTTGCGCCAGGATGCGAGACTGGCGCACCGTGTCGACCTCCACCCGCGAAGTCAGGTCGATTTTCCCTTCGGGATAAACGCGGATTTCGGTCTGGCTGCCCTTTTCCGGCGTGTGTCGCTCGTCCAATCGGTCAAGCACGCCATTCCTTTCCCATTCCGCGCACAGCTTCGTTAGCATCTGCTCGAAATGGGTCGATCCGTCAGGCTCGGTCAGCGTTGCTTTGATCGCGTCAAATACTGCCTGCTGCTCCGCAAGTTTCGCCGGCTCGATCTCGAAAAACTCGTTGCGAAATTCCGGAGACACCTTCTCAAATGATTCAGCCTGGACGAGTTCGCCCACTTTTGCTTTCAACGTTTCCCGCAAATCGATAATCGCTTGCGGATCGTGCCGGTAGAAACACAGCGTCTCACGCAGTCGCTGATCGCGAATCCGAGCGGTGCGTTCGTCATCCACCACGCTGAACTTCACGCTGGCCACGATGTCCCGCGCGCGGACCTCTCCGCGACGATAAGGGAACGGCGGCCGCCAGCCCGTGGTCGCGAACCATAGCAGCGTCACCGAAAGCATGCACAGGCCGATGCGCAGCAGGACGTCCGGCCTTTGCAGCCGATCCCAAAAGCGAGCGAGATTTCCGGGCCGGGCTGCCAGCGCCGCAAGGCGCTCTGTGTGAGTCCGACGCGTCGTACCTATGTGATTCATCGTTCGTGTTGGCTGCGGGAAGCCGCGCCCGTCCGGGATGACTCGTCGTAGGCACGTACAATCTCTTGAACCAAACGGTGCCTTACGATATCCGCTTTGGTCAGTTGCACCACCGCCACGCCTTCAATGCCCTTCAACCGCGTCAACGCGTCCGTGAGTCCGCTCCGCGTGTGGTCGGGTAGATCGACTTGCGTCGTGTCACCCGCAACGACAATCTTGGATTCCGCCCCCATCCGCGTCAAAAACATCTTCATCTGCGACACGGTGGTGTTCTGGCCCTCATCCAGGATGATGAACGCTTCGTTCAGCGTCCGACCTCGCATGTACGCCAACGGAACCACCTCGATCGTGTCCTGCTCCATAAATCGCTTGATCTGATCGAAGTCGAGCATCTCATGGAGCGCATCGAGCAACGGCCGGAGGTACGGATTGATCTTGGCACGAAGGTCGCCCGGCAAATAGCCGAGGCTTTCGCCGGCTTCCACTGCCGGTCGCACCAGAACGATTTTTCGCACCGCTCGCGATTTCAGCGCCTCCACAGCCAGCGCCACGGCAAGATAGGTCTTTCCCGTTCCCGCAGGGCCGACGGCGAAAACCAAGTCATGGCGACGGATCGCCTGCACATAGTCGGCCTGCCCGGCAGTTCGCGGTTTCACCCGTTTGGCCACCTGGATGATGTCCACCGGCGCCACTTCCGCGCCCGCCTCGCTGCGGCCGAGAAGCTGCGTGATGTCTTCAACCTCCACCGACCCGCGTCGCTCCACAATCGATTTCAGTTGCTCCAGCAGCGCGGTCGCGCGAACCACCGAAGCGTCCTCGCCCGACACGTGAATGGCACTGTCGCGGTGGGTAATCGCCACCCCTAAGCTTTCGCAGATCCGCCTGAGATGCTGGTCGCGGGCCCCGAACAGCGGAAGGACTAATTTGGGGTCAGCCAGCGATATCGTTGCTTCGGTCATTCAGAGAGGGCGTCGTAAACCAACGCCCACAAGGCCATCTAAGCAGTCATGTTCGTCTAATTAAATATAGCTAAACCAATCTGACGGGGAAACAGTCAGCGTCCGGACATCGCTCAGACGGCCATCAAACTCGCTATAACCGGCTCATCCTCCGGACAGGCCAGAGCCCCTCCGCAGACGACTGCAGGGGCCAACGTCGAAGATGCACACGACGACCTTGAGCTGCAAGGCCATCCTGTTCCGTGACTTGCGCGGAATCCGCGATTCCCGTTCTTCCCCCGCCGGGAGCGGCTTGCGGCTTGGAGGGTCGATCCGGAACGAATCAGAGAATTTACGAACAAGGGATGGCTAGACGTCCCGGTTTCGACGCCGAAGCCGCTCGCGTGTCCGCCGACTGTAGTCCTCGAGAATCCGCCGCTCGCGACGACTCAAGCTCGCATCACCCTGCGCATTCAGTTTCGCCAGAATCTGATCGGCCTGCCGGTCGAGATCCTGATCGTCCGCCTCGTCGCTGGGATCGTGCACGCGCAATGCCGGCCCCGCTCCCAACGACCGCTTCACGCGGCGGAATCCGTCCCGCCAACTCATCCACCCCGTGAGTCGCAATCCGGTCCAATGGTAGGCCGCTGCAAACGCGAAACCGACCATATGGACGTCCACTGCCACATTGCTACCGCGTTGCATGATCAAGTCAAACAACACGATCACGATCCCTAGCACCCATGCCGGCATCGGCACAATCAAAATCACGGTGCGTGTCGGATTCCGCAGGATAAATAGCAGCAACACCGCAGAGCATGCGCCGGACGCGCCCAGCACGGTGGCATTGAATCCTCGGGTGATCAAAAACGGCTTGATGCCCCACCACAATCCGCCTAGAACCATCGCCACAAGATAGAAGGCGGTGAATTCCCGCTTGCCGAGCGCATTCTCCACCTCGCGACCGAACATCCACAACTGAAACATGTTCAGAAACAGGTGCAGCGGGTCGCCGTGCGCAAATCCGTAGGTCAGCAGCTTCCACCACTGAGCAGGATCTTGAAGGCTGCTCCCCCTCATCTCCATCGCGTGCGATAGCCAGTCGGGATTGGCATCCGATGAGAGCAGCAAGTTGGCAAGGAATGCCGCGATGTTCACCGCGATCAGGACGGTGACAGCCGATTTCTCGAGTCGCGGTCGAAACCCGACCGAGTCACCTCGATAATATTCGCGATCGTAAATTCCCATGCGACGCTCGTTCCAGTGCTGATGCAGCAACTGTACGATCCCATCCGCCGGACGGCAAGATGTTTCCCGGCTCAGGTACGGCCAAACGGTATCCGATCACACGGCAGCACTTGAACCAAGGTGGACCGAGCGTGACAGCTTGCAGTGGTTCCACCTGCAGCGGTTCCACTCGCAGCATTCCAGAATTCCCGTCGCGAACATCGCCGTCAGGGCGATCCCCGCACCCGAAATCGGTTGGCCTCGGTCAGGGTTGTGCTAAGCCGAGCTGGCGTTAATCGACGCGAGTCGCTTCCTGCGATTTCTGCGTGATTTCCTCCGCCATGCGAGCCTGTGCCGCCGCGATGTCTTCCTGCAGCTTGATGTTGGCCTGATTCAGGCTATTGGCACGACCGCGTACTGCCGCCACTTCCTCCGTCAATTGCTGCTCGTACTCCGTGACCGCTGCCAGTTCCGCGCGATGCTTCGCCAAGTCCTGCTGGAGTTTCATCAACTCGCCGGTGCGGTAGTCGACCTGCACCTGGAGTTTCTTTTGCGTTTCATCCGTATCCGCAATCTGCCGCGTTAGCTCGGCGATCCGGTCGGTCAGATATTCCACGCGGTGGTAAATCGCATGGAAATGATGCTTGTAATCGTTCAGCGGCCGGCGAAAAACTGTGGCCAACTTTTCGACGGTTCCCGTGTTTACCAACTCATCGGCCAGCTGTGTCGGAATGACGGCTTCATCACCTTGCACAAACTTGGCTTTGCCTTCGCGACGCAAGCCGGGCAGAATGGCCAACCCGTTGAGATCATAAAACTCCGAGTCCAACCGGACCTGCTTGTTCGGGCTATCGACATCGGCCTCGTAAGCCTTCAGGAATTTCACCTTCGCATAGACCCGCTCCGAAGGATCATCCTGCGTCGCTTCACCGCCGTCTCGCAGGTACTGCTGCATCGCTTTTTGGTAGTTTTCGTCGGAGACGTCCGCAAGCTTCTTGATCAAGCCCATCATCGCTTCGGTAACCTGATTGGCTTGCGCCGGGTCATTGCGCGACAAATTGAACATCTTCAGATACTCGTCGTACGCGGCGCTCGAATCGGTCGGCATCCGCTCATACACCGTCCAGCTCGCCGTGCGACCCGTGACAATTTGTTCCTGTTGTTTATCCAGCGGGAGGGTGGGCTTGAGCGTCACACTGTCGGCGGAAGTCGCCACGACTTCGTATTCACCTAAGTACAGTTCGGGGACCAGATAATCTCCGATCCGACCTTCAGCGAACGCGTAGAGAATCGTGCGCTCGGCAATTCCGTGCGATCGTCCTTCGGCAGGAGCAGCCTCGGCGGGCGGCGCTGCCCCGGCTCCCGGCACAGGCGGCGCACCCGGGATGCCTCCCGGCGGAGCAGCCGCACCGGTAGTTAAACCGTTGCTGAGCGGAACGCGGAGCATCACGGTTCCCTTTTGAGCGTCCACGCCCTGATTCGTGCAGTTTCGCCACGTGCGACCGCGGCTCACCATCAACCGCTCCAACGCCCCCTTGGCTCCCGGATGCGTCGATAGCGGGTTTTCTTTCAGCGAAGCGGGAGTGCCTTTGATGTACTTGTCATTCTCGGTTTTCAACGCGTCGAGGTCTTTGAGCGTCTTCACATAGAGCTGTCCCCAGATCGTGCGGGTTTTCAGCAGCATGGCTCCGTTCATTTGGTAGAAGGTCGCGGCGATCAGCACCAGCGAAAGCGCGAACAGATGGAACCACTTCCAGGTGCGTGACGCAGGCCAAAAACCTACGAAGAACAGGATCACCAGCAACGAGAAGACCAGCAGCAGAACAGTGTCCATGGGGGAGCTCGGGGGTTCGCGTTTTCGACGCTATTGCTATCGATAATCTGGCAGAAAGGTACGGTTTCGATATTAAGCTGGGGAAAGTGGGGTGTCAAGAAAAGTCCGATTGCCGCAATAACTTAAGCGAACCGCGCTTCGATCATTCGCGCCGACTCAGCCCCGAAAGCCCCTCGCAACCGTCAAGGTCGGCAGAATCGTTCAAGTCTGATCCTTTTCTTCCCGAATCTTTCCATAGGCCGAAGGGTTCCCGCGTAAACGAGTTCCGTACGGGACCGCGGATCGGTTCACTGCGTTTCGTCATCCGGGTCCGTTCGTGGGCGGACCTTGGCGGTGCGCATGGAAACGGATCGAAAGCTGGCGTTTCCAAAGGTTTACGTAACGATTTTCGCAATGCATTCACGCGACCACACCCAAATGGATCACACCCAGTCAACTCCCAAACCTGTACCTGCGGCGAACCCGACTCACGACCGGGCCGAAACCCCGTTTGTCCCCGCGCTGCTCCCTGGAGCAAGCGACGAGATCAACGACGGTAGCCAAGGTGCTGAACACCAACTACAGCCAGTAGTTCCTCGCTGGATTCACGTGATGCAGGTGGTAGCGCTTTGCAACCGGCAGCTGCGTCGCGCCTTGGCGGACGCCACCTCGCTTTGCCACCTCTCGGACACGGAATTCTTCTTGCTGTGGGCCTGCCACGAGGGACCGCAACACGGGGTGGGGCAACACGACATGGCAAGTGTCCTCGGCGTTTCCGGCGCTCAGATGAGCGGCATGGTTTACGACCTGCGGGACCGCGGACTGCTTTTGCTCGATCGCCCCGCCTGGGACCGGCGACGACAGTTGCTGCGCATCACTTCCAGCGGTCGCTCGCTGCTCGATCAAACGCTTAGCAACCTCGCTCCGCTCGCACGCGAGCTGGAACGCGCATTACCCGACAACGAACTTGCGATGCTGTTGGCACTGATCTCGCAAATGACAACGGGGGCATCCACCAGGCCTGCACCGGACGAACCAATCAAGCTGCCAATCAAGCCATGCGACGCAGGCCAGATCACAGGCGAGATCACAGGTGAGATCGGTCTGCGCCGTGCTTCGTGAGGTAGGAAAAGCAGTACCGATCTTACGAAACGACACCGAGAACATCACCAACCACGAACAATCCACGCCACGCCGACAAAACAAAACGAAGATTACCCGCTCATGGATGAGCACACGGGGAAAGGAACGAAGATGTCCTGCAAAAGCTGGTTCAAGCTGGAAAAGTCGCGACCTTGGTTGTTCGGCTTAGCATTCCTCGCGATCCTCGCGACGACTGGTTGCAGCCGCTCCCGCTATCGTCGCATGGCTGACGCCGAGGGGCTCGACCTGATTCAGGAAAAGGCGAACGAACCGCATTGGGATCTTCCGAATTACAAGCTCTACGTCGATCCGCAGTCGCGTATGTTCGATCCGTTCAATCCGGACGGACCGCCGATGCCGCCCGACGATCCCACGTCCCATAAGCTCATGCATTACGTCGACGGGAAGAAAGGTTTCCCCCGTTGGCATTGCAATGGCGACGTTCCCTTCGTGGAGAATCCCACCTGGGT
>JBJOLO010000809.1:0-3335 GCA_046045565.1 Planctomycetota bacterium
CTTCTGAGGCTTGAGGGCCTCAGAAAAGCAAGCTCACCTGGCAGTGCCACCCAAGTCCAGAACTACCCGATTCGGGTGCCACTGCCAGCCATGACCTTCAGGTCATGGCTGACAGTGCAGATTGCACCACAAGAGTGTGAACTGCAGATCAATTCCCCAGCCAGCCCAGTGGACTGGGGTGGAAATGCTGCTTCAAGGACAACGAAGCAGTTGGCTCTTCTGTCTTGCCAGAATCACACGGTGAGCACGTTGGGTGTCACCTGAACTTTAACTCGAGTTCCACCCTAGCCCCGATTCAGATTGGGGCGTGCCTCAGCAGCTCGTGCTTTGGTGGTGTGATCTGCACTGTCAGGTGATCCTGCTTTTCTGAGGCTTGAGGGCCTCAGAAAAGCAAGCTCACCTGGCAGTGCCACCCAAGTCCGGAACTGACCGGTTGGCAATGCCGAGGCAAGTCACAACGAATGCTGGGGTTCGGTGGCGGCATCGCGCGTGGGACTTAGTCCGGACAAGGCCGTCAAGTGTCAGATCGATCTGGACTGCGCAACGTAACACCTGCAGATGTTTGCGTAAATTTTGCCGGTGCGTTGGTTGGTCGGCGCTGGGTATGCGTATTCCTGTCGATGGCGGCGTTTGGTTTTGATGGAGCCATCTTCGCCATGGTTGTTTTTGCCGTGAATGGTTTCCGTGGAACACGGTTTTCCCAGAGCGGCGCCATCACTGGCGGAGTTTTGATACGGCTTGGCTCCGGAAACAGCCCGCCTCCATTCGCAATTTTTCGTGCTGGTTGCTAAACTAGACGAGCCTAAAATCGAATGCGGCCCGTGTCGGTCTTTGTCATCGGGTTGGCAACCGATTGAGGCTCCGCAACGTACCAATCCTACCGTTAAAAAACTCCAGCCCCCTGGATTCACCTATGCGTGGAATGATTCGACGAGGTCGTTTTTCTGCGGTTTTTCTTCGACGAGCGGTTGCCGTCGGTTTGTCGACGGTGGTTGTGCTAACGTCGAGTACTCCGGCAAGAGCCGAGGAGAAGCTCGACTTTGCCCGCGACATCCGGCCGATCTTGAGCGATGCGTGTTTCAAATGCCATGGATTTGACGACAAGACGCGTCAGGCAAACTTGCGGCTTGATACCGTCGACGGAGCGACCGCAAAACTGGAGTCGGGAACGTCGGCGATCGTTCCGGGTAAGAGTGGCGAGAGCGAGCTTTTCAAGCGGATCACCTCCGGCGATCCGGCGACCAAAATGCCGCCCCCGGATAGCGGCAAGGTTTTGACGCCCGAACAGGCTGCGATCTTGAAGAAGTGGATCGATCAGGGCGCCGAGTACAAAGCACACTGGTCGTTCGTGCCACCGAACAAGGTGATGCCGCCGGAGTCGCCGGAGCACCGTTCCGCCATCCGCAACCCGATTGACCAGTTCGTCATCGCGAAACTGACGCGCGAGGGACTGAAGCCGTCGCCCCGTGCCGACCTGGTGACGCTCATTCGACGCCTGACGCTTGACCTCACGGGCCTGCCGCCCACGCCTCAGGAAGTCGACGATTTTCTCGCGGACACATCACCGCAAGCCTATGAGAAACTGGTAGATCGACTGCTGAAGTCGGCTCGCTATGGCGAGCACATGGCCCGCTACTGGCTCGATGCCGCTCGCTACGGAGACACGCATGGTTTGCATCTCGACAATGAGCGGTCGATGTGGCCGTATCGCGACTGGGTGGTCAAAGCATTCAATGACAATCTGCCGTTCGACAAATTCGTTGTCGAACAGTTGGCGGGTGACCTTTTGCCGAACCCAACCTTGGATCAATTGATTGCGTCGGGATTCAACCGGTGCAACGTCACGACCAGCGAGGGCGGTTCGATCGATGAGGAAGTGCGCGTACGCTACGCCGTCGATCGTACGGAGACCATGAGCACCGTGTTTCTCGGCCTGACCCTAGGCTGCGCTGTCTGCCACAATCATAAGTTTGATCCGGTTACGCAAAAAGAGTTTTATCAGCTTTACGCCTTCTTCAATTCGGCCGCGGATGCGGCGATGGACGGCAACGCGCTTTCGCCACCGCCGATCAAGAAGCTGGTGAAGTCGCAGGACGAGGAAAAACTCAAGGCGTTCGATGCACAGGTCGCCGATCTTCAGCGTCAGATCGCGGAGAAGACGGCCGGCATTCAGTACACCGATCCCTTGAACGGTCAGCCTGCCCCGTCCGCCGAGCCGAAAGCGTACGTGTGGATCGAGGACGCCGCCCCGCCTGGCGCTCAGTTGCAGGGTGACACCGAATGGAAATTCATCACCAAGTCGGAAGGCCCGGTCTTTCAAGGCGAAAAAGCGACGATGCGAAAAGCAGGCGGGCTGAGCCAGCACTTTTTCACCGGCGCGAGCCCCGGGCTGGTGGTCGGTGAAGGCGACAAGTTGTTCGCCTACGTTTACCTCGATCCAAACGATCCACCGAAAGAGGTCATGCTGCAATGGAACGACGGGAGTTGGGACCATCGTTGTTACTGGGGCGAAGACGTGATTCCCTGGGGCAATGCCAATTCGCCCGCTCGACTGCCCGTGGGGCCGCTCCCTGACAAAGGTGCCTGGGTGCGTTTGGAGGTCGAAGCAGCAAAGGTTGGATTGAATCCCGGCGCCGTGATTCAGGGTTGGGCGTTCACGCAGCACGGTGGCACGGTCTATTGGGACCATGCCGGCATCATGACGCGTACGCCACAGGCCGGTGAGGGATTCAAGTCGCTCGCCGCATGGGAGGCGTTTGAGAAATCGCAAGCGAAGTCGGCGGTGCCGGGGAACGTGAAGGAAACGCTGAAGGTCGAACTCGACAAGCGCAATGACGACCAAAAGAAATTGGTGCGAGACTACTTCCTGCAGTATGTGTATCCCGAAACCCAGGCTGCTTTTGCGGATCTGCGAAAGCAAGTCGAGGAAGTGAACAAGCAAAAAGGCGGCTATGAAGCGGCGATTCCTGTATCGCTCGTAATGGCCGATATGCCGTCGACGCGTGAGACGTTCGTGTTGATTCGCGGTGCGTATGATAAGCCCGGCGAGAAGGTAACTGCGGATGTGCCGGCGATTTTTCCGCGTCTTCCTGAGAACGCTCCGAAAAACCGGTTGGGGCTCGCACAATGGCTCATCGATCCCAACCACCCGCTCATGTCGCGCGTGACCGTGAATCGTTTCTGGCAGCAGTATTTTGGAACCGGCTTCGTGAAGACCGCTGAGGATTTCGGGTCGCAAGGTTCGTGGCCCACGCATCCGGAACTGCTGGATTGGCTGGCTCGTGACTTTATTGAGTCCGGTTGGGATGTGAAGCGACTGCAGAAAATGATTGTCA
>JBJOLO010000125.1:0-6768 GCA_046045565.1 Planctomycetota bacterium
TTCGCCTCGGGAGGAAGCTTCTCCCGCGCGTTCTCCTATGCCGGCGGGCGGTTCATCGTTGTGCCGTCAGGAAGACCGGCCCAGACAATCGCCCATGAAGTCGGCCACATGTTTTGGGCCCGCGATGAATACTACGGCGGCGGGTCGTACACCGATAAACGAGGCTACTACGACACGCAGAATCTCAATGCCCAGGACAATCCGGCGTCTGGCTTTGTTCACCAGGACAGCATCATGTCGAGCGCCGCCTCGATGGAGGGTGCCTACACAAACTACGTCACCGACCCCTGGGCGCTCAGCATGGTCGGCTGGCAGGACAGCGACCTGGACGGCATCTTCGATGTGCTCGACGTCCCGCATCGACTCTCCGGATCCGGCTCGTATTCCTCCTCAGAAAAAACCTACCGCTTCGTAGGGTCTGCTTCCGCACAAGCCTTGCCGAATATCAATTCCTCCGGACTTCAAAACGACATCACCATCGGTCGCATCAGCCGACTCGAATACCGCCTCGACGACGGCAATTGGCTCACCGCCGCCAGCTACGGGGCATCGTCAGTCGAGATCGATGTCACGATCCCGAATGTCTCCAACTTCAGTTCGATCGAACTCCGTGTGATCGACGATGCGACCGGCGTCGTCTCGCCCAGTTTCTTCGGTGCGGCCTCCGCGATTCACACGACGCTGTTGCCGGGCGTGAACGGTACGGTCTGGAACGACAACAATTCGGACGCAGCTTGGCAATCCGGTGAACGCGGCGTTCGCGGATGGCAAGTTCAAGTCGTGGACGCCAACGGGGCGCTCGTGCCGTTGCAAAAATCGTTCGAACCGGATGACTACACGAGCGGCATCGACATTCGCAAAGCCTCGCCTTTTGTCATGCTCGCAGCCATGGGGACCGCCGATGGCATCGTCGGCGTCAACACGGCAGACTTCGCTTCCACGGGCGAAAAGGTGTTCGTCTCCAACAGCAAGCTGTATGGATGGAACCCCGTTTGGACCAGCACCACACGACTCAAGGCCACGTTTGCCTCCCCCGTTTCCGAAGTTCGCATCGACGCCATCGGCAACTCCGCAAATGATTACGGTCGCCTTGAAGCCTATGATGCTCAAGGCAAGCTCTTAGGACGCTACACCACGTTCGCTCTGAATGCCGGTGATGTTGAAACGATGCTCGTGAAGCGCCCGACCGCCGAGATCGCTTACATTATTGCTGAAGGACACGCCGGCAGCGGCTTGCTGCTCGACAACCTCCGGTACGGCCCCGAATCGACCGCCGTAAGCAACAACCAGGGAGCGTATTCCTTGACGGGCTTACCTGCAGGTAGCTACCGGTTGCGCGCGATTCCACCGTCAGACTGGAGTGGCAATCCGGTAGCCGATCAAGAGGTGACCTTGGCGGAAGGCGAGTCGCTGGCTTCGATCGACTTCGTCACGCATCGCGATGCGCCGCTTTGGCAGAATCCCGCCGATCCGATCGATGTCGATAACGACGGGACGATTGCCGCCCTCGACGCGATCCTGGTCATCAATCATCTCAATGCCAAGCTTGCCGGTTCGTTTCCGCTCCGCGGCGGCCCCGCAGCACCACCACCATTCCTCGACGTCAGTGGCGACAATACGCTTTCTCCGCTCGATGCAGTCATGGTGATCAATTATTTGAACGGGCGCAAGGCCGCAGGGTCCAACGGCGGCAATGGCGGCAACAATGGCGGATCGTCCGGGGGATCCGGAGGCGAAGGCGAACTGCCCCAGTTCACGACATCGAGCCACATCGTCATGCTGACCGGCAGCACCGGACTCGTCAGCCCATCGACCAACGCACCCGTCCCTGCTGCCACACCCGTCTCTGTCGCCAGCCAAGCTCCCCCCAGCGCAACCATCCTCTTCCCCGAGCTTCGACCAGTCGGCGTTCCCTTTGCCCAACGCGTCCATCAACAGTTGCAGACGGCCGCGCAGGGCAACCCCTGGCTCGCCTCGATGCCGATGCCATCCTCCGCATCAATGTCTGTGTTGAAGACGCCCGCTTTGGAATCGATCTTGCAAGACCTTGCCGACGATGTCTCGCGAGTACACGCAACTACAAGCAAATCCAACTCGGACTCCTTGTCCCACTACTTCGATTTCGAAGAGGATCACCACGATCACACACACGACGAAACCTCGCCGTGCTAACGATCGGGCCCGTCCATTGTTTCTTGGCGTCGCACTCTTTTGCGAATGGCCGCATGCCTGAGCACTCCTGACCGTATCCGGCACTGAAGACCATTCGGTGCTGGACGCGATACAACACTGGACGCGGATCTTTCTACGCGTTCGGAATCGAATCTCGCTCCTCCCCAGCGATGGTCCGGAAAGTGAATCACGCTTCCGCTCGTAACAAGGGCCCCGTCCCGACCGAAGCACCCTGAATCATGCTCGACTGCATTGAGGTCGATTGACTTTAAGATCGGGTCCGAGACAATGGTCGTTCACCCCCTTTGGAGGAGTTTTCGCATGACTTTGCCCGCCCGCTTACTGCGTTGGCTCGCCGTTCCGGCCCTCAGTCTGACCATTGGAATTCTCGCCTCCCAAATGCGTGCCGCTGATGCCGTCAACACGCCCAAGGGCGAACCCGGGATCCTGCCGGTTGGCGAGTCCGGCAAGCCGCTGAACCTCGATTTTGAGCGGGGAACGTTGGACGACTGGACCGCGGAGGGAGACGCCTTCAAAGACCAACCAATCAAAGGGCCGATCAACCCGAAACGCATCTTCGGCGAAGGAAAGCGGAGCGATCACACCGGCAACTTCTGGCTCGGCGGATTCGAGAAGTACCAGGACCCGCCCAAGGGAACGCTCACCTCGGCGCCATTCAAAGTCACCCATCCGTTTGCCAGTTTCCTGATCGGCGGTGGTGCTCACAAAGAGACGCGCGTCGAGTTGGTCACCGTCGACGACAACAAGGTGTTTTACACCGCTTCGGGGAAGAACGAAGAAAACATGCGCCCCGTTGTCGTGGAACTCGACAAGCTGATCGGAAAAAAGATCGTGGTTCGCGTAGTGGACGATCGCAACGACGGTTGGGGCCACGTGAACTTCGATGACTTCCGCTTTCATTCGAAGCGGCCGGAGTTCCATCAACCGAGTCCGGTCGATCCGCAGTTTGCGCAAATCTATCCTTTCGCGGGTCTCGACGCCGCCGCGGCAGCCAAATCGATGGTGGTGCCGCCCGAGTTCACCGTGCAAGTCGGCGCGGCCGAACCGGACGTGCGGCAACCGATCGCCATGACGATCGATCATCGCGGCCGAGTCTGGGTCGCCGAAGCGTTCACGTACCCCAATCGAGCCCCCGAAGGGCAGGGGAAAGATCGAATCGTGATCCTCGAGGACACCGACCAGAACGGAACGCTCGACAAACGCACCGTATTCGCGGAGAAACTCAATCTTGTCAGCGGCATTGAAGTGGGATTCGGTGGCGTGTTTGTCGGCGCCGCACCCTATCTGCTTTTTATTCCTGACCGCGATCACGATGATAAGCCGGACGCCGAGCCGGAGATCCTGCTGGACGGCTGGGGATATCAAGACACGCACGAAACGCTCAACGCATTCATCTGGGGCCCGGATGGATGGCTCTACGGCTGCCACGGCGTCTTTACGCATTCGAATGTCGGCAAGCCCGGCGCACCGGAATCGGAACGCACGAAAATCAACGCTGGTATCTGGCGCTACCATCCGGTCCGCAAGCAATTCGAAGTCTTCGCGGAAGGCACCAGTAACCCTTGGGGACTCGACTTCGATGACCATGGCCAGGCGGTGATCACCGCCTGCGTGATTCCACACCTGTATCACATGATTCAGGGAGCTCGCTACGAGCGTCAGGCAGGCAACCACTTCAATCCCCACACCTACGCCGACATCAAGACCATTGCCGATCATTTCCATTACACCGGCAATCAATGGAACAACGCTGATCGTCGCCAATCCGATTCGCTCGGCGGTGGTCACGCCCATGCCGGCGCCATGATTTACCTCGGCGGCTCCTGGCCTGAGAAATACCGCGAGTCGATCTTGATGAGCAACATTCACGGCAACCGCATTAACACCGACTACCTGCGTCGCGACGGATCGGGGTTTGTGGGCAGCCACGGTGATGACTTCCTGCTCACGGGCGATCAGTGGTCGCAAATGCTGTACTTGCGTTACGGTCCCGACGGCCAGGTGTGGATCCTCGACTGGTACGATGCCAATCAATGCCATCGTCGCGAAGACGAGGTCCATGATCGGTCGAACGGTCGAATCTACCGCGTTGCCTATCGCAATGCTCCGAACGTAAAGGTCGACCTCGAATCGGCCACCGACTTGCAGCTTGCCGAACACCAGTCATCCAAGAACGACTGGTATGTGCGAATGGCTCGCCGCATCCTGCAGCATCGTGCAGCCAGCAGCAAGCTGTCGCCCGACGCGATTCAGCATCTCCGCGAGCTGGCAACGACCGCAAAGGACGATCGCGTACGCCTGCGCGGCTTGTGGGCTCTGCACACCACCGGCAATCTGTCGTTAGAACTGATCCGCGCGGCATTGCAGGACGCTTCGGAGAGCGTCCGCGCGTGGGCCATCCAACTGTCACTCGAAACGCCGCAATACGTTGCGGACGCGAGCCTGCTGCAACAATTTTCCGACATGGCAAAGAAAGACGAATCGCCTCGCGTTCGACTCTACCTCGCCAGCGGCCTGCAGCGACTGCCGCTCGAAAAGCGATGGGACATCCTGGCAGGACTCGGTGGACATGCGGACGATGCCGCCGATCACAACCTGCCGCTCTTGATCTGGTACGGCGCCGAACCACTGGCAGCCGTCGATGCGAAGCAGGCCTTAGCTTGGGCTTTGTCCGCCGGCAATCAGATTCCGCTGTTGTCGGAATTCATGATTCGCCGCATCGGCAGCTCGCAGCAGTCGCTCGCCATCCTGGTCGAGGCGCTCGGCTCGGCATCCCAAGCCGAATCGCAATTGACCTTTTTGCGTGGCATCAATCAGGCGCTCAAAGGTGCCCGACAAGTGAAAGCTCCCGAATCGTGGGCCGAAGCCTCACGCAAGCTCGGCGCTAGCGACAACGACGAAGTGAAATTCCAGACGACGCTGCTCGACGTGCGGTTCGGAATCGCCGCCGGTACCGATCGGCTGCTCGCTCTGGTTGCCGATGCCAAGGTACCGCTCGCTCGTCGTCAGACCGGCCTGACGCAGCTCGTTCAGCTCGGCGACAGCCGCGTGCCCGCCTTGCTCCGCAAACTCGTCGAGGAAGAATCTGCGGCGGCCGGCACGGCGCCCGGCGGTGCTGCATCCGGTTCGATTCTCTCCAATGCGATTCGCGGACTCGCTGCGTTCGACGACGCCGAAACGGCACCGACGCTGCTGAAGCGATACGCAGCCTTACGTCCGGAATTGCAACGCGATGTGCTCGCCACGCTGTGCGGACGAATCGCCTCGGCGCAGCAATTGCTTGCCGCCATCCAGCGTAAGCAGATCCCGGCCAGCCACCTGACGGCCGATTTGGTACGGCAACTCCGCAATCTGGAAAACGCGGAACTGAACGCCGAAGTAGAAAAGGTCTGGGGAACCGTCCGCGAATCGGATGCGGACAAGAAACAGCAAATCGCCCGGACCAAGGCCGTCGTCGAACAGCAGGGACGTGTGCCCGACATGGAACTGGGACGCACCGTGTTTGCAAAAACCTGCCAGCAATGCCACACCCTGTTCGGCACCGGCGGTAAAGTGGGCCCCGATCTTACGGGCTCAAATCGAGCAAACCTCGATTATCTCTTGAGCAACATTCACGATCCGAGTGCCGTGATGGCGAAGGAATATCAGCCAACCATTCTGGTCACCGCCTCCGGTCAAACCATCACGGGCATCGTCAAAGAGACGACCGCCAACGCGGTCATGGTGCAAACCTCGAATGAACTGATCGAACTCGCCAAAGACGACATCGAAACGCAAAAGCTCAGCGATAAATCGATGATGCCCGAGGACCTCTTACGCCCCTTGACCACGCACGAAGTACGTTCGCTGGTCGCGTATCTCGGCTCCAGCAAGCAAACACCGCTCCTGGCTACGCCGGACACGATCAAAAATTTCTTCAATGGCAAGGACCTTTCCGGTTGGGTGGGCGCCCCGGAATTATGGAGCGTTGAAGACGGGCAGATCGTCGGCAAGACGACCGGCCTGAAACACAACGCGTTCCTCTTCAGCGAACTTGCGGTGGAGGATTTCCGTTTGACCGTCGAGGTGAAACTCTCGCCGGATGCAGAAAACAGCGGCATTCAGTTCCGCAGCGAACCGGTGGCAAACGGCGAAATCAAAGGCTATCAGGCCGACATCGGCAAAGGCTGGTGGGGCAAACTTTACGAAGAGTTGGGACGCGGTTTGATCTGGAAGGAATCGGGCGAGAAGCACGTACGCGAGAATGATTGGAATCGCTATGAGATCGTCGCCATCGGCAGTCGCATTCGCACGTCGATCAACGGTCATCCCTGCGTGGAGATCGACGATCCAACGGGTGCTCGACGCGGCGTGATCGCGTTCCAATTGCATTCCGGCGGGGCACTCGAGGTGCGGTTCCGCAACCTGCAACTCGTTGATTTGACACGGCGTGATGCGCTGCATGCCGCATTTCGCACGTCGGCCGGCGGTGCAACCGCTGCCACAGAGATCGGTTTCCGCAAGCGACAACTCGAGCCGATCTTCCGCAGCGAAGGGGTGGCCTACGGCGATTTCAACAACGATGGGCGACTCGAT
>JBJOLO010000717.1:0-8329 GCA_046045565.1 Planctomycetota bacterium
CGACCTGCAGATTGCGAGAGGTATGGATGCGGGTACGTATGGCACGGCTCACCACATACTGGGACATGACACGAGCCTCGACGAACTGCTGCGTCGCCGTACGCTGCACGAATATCTCGCCGCCTTTTTCGGCGGCCCCTACATCCTTAATTCCTATGGCGGCGTCCTCAACCACCCCGGACATGCCGCTTACGTAAGTCGCGTGCATCGGGATGTACGCACCTATCTGCCCGGCTCGCCGCTCATGATCAACATGCTCGTGATGCTCGACCCGTTCACAAGCGACAACGGCGCCACGCTGGTGCTCAGCGGATCGAACCACATCCCGGAGCGACCGACTGACGAGTTCTTCTTTCAGCACTCAGAGCGATTTCTGGGTGCGGCCGGCGATATCGTATTGTTCGATTCCAACGTTTGGCACGCCGCCGGAGAGAATCGCTCGTCCCAAGTTCGACGCGCGTTGACGCTGACCTTCACGCGTCCCTTCATGAAGCAGCAACTCGACTACCCGCGTTATCTTTCCAACGAGTATGCGAACAAATTGGACGACCACATGCGGCAGATCCTGGGTTACAAAGCGCGCGTGCCTGCCGATCTTGATGAATGGTATCAGCCGCCCGCGTCACGTTTTTACCAACCCGACCAAGGTTAGAGGAGTTGAAGCATGAGTACCACGAGCGTGCCGGGCACAACGAGCACCATACTCGAGCAGGAATTCGAGCAACTCAACGCGCTCGTAGCCGGCTATGACGACTCTCCTTTCGACCGTCGCATGCGACACTGGATGCTGCGCTCCCTATCACCATGGATCCGAGGTGCCAGCGGCCTCGAGTTGGGCTGTCTTTACGGCGAATTCACCAAGTTGCTGGTCTCGCACTTTCAGCGACTGACGGTCGTCGATGCCGCCCAGCAGTTTCTCGACATCACGGCCAAAACGGTCGGTCAACCTGTCGGATGCAACCTGTCGTACAAGCACTCCCTCTTCGAGACGCTTGCGTGCGACGAACAATTCGATTGCATCTTTCTGATGCATGTCCTGGAGCATTTGATTGATCCGGTTGCTGTGCTGGAAAAGGCAAAATCGTTTTTGGCTCCGGCGGGACGGATGTTTCTCGTTGTGCCGAATGCCACGGCCATTTCGCGACAACTTGCGGCACGCATGGGTGCGTTGAAACACCAGGAAGATTTCTCCGCCGCCGATATTCGGGGTGGGCATCGGCGGATCTATCGCATGGACACGCTGCAAGGCGACGCCCGCTCGGCCGGACTGACCATCGAGCATTCCGGCGGCATCTTTTTCAAGCCGCTTGCCAATTTCCAGTTCGATGCACTGGCCGGCGGACCCTACATCTCCGAGCAATACATGGAAGCGTGCTACGAGCTAGGCAAAGACCACCCGACGCTTTGCGCGAGCATCTTTCTGGTCTGTCAAGTCGCTTCGTAATACCGCAGCAAACCGAGACCCCTATTCATGGCGGCCACGACATCGCAGATTATCGGCGGCATGTTTGGACGCGAATGCTGCGTCGTGCCCTGCACTGCGGCACCCACAACCGATGCGTTGCGAGCAAGCGGGCGAGCCCCCTCGTACGACACAGGTTGTGCTGTCGAGCATCGTGAGCCGTTCCCCATGCAACCGCCGTGGCGCGTTGCCGAACCGGAAAAACGTTCGCTGCTACTGGTAAACGCCCGTTCTGCGATCGATACTGTCGTCAACCTTCTAAGACCGCCTCACATCTGGCTGCCGAGCTACCTCTGCGAAAGCCTCGTGCATGCGGCTTGCGATCGTTTGCAGATACAACCGAGCTTTTACGCGATCGACGAATCGTTGCAAATTGCCGATCGATGTTGGCTTGACCATCTCCATCGCGGTGACTTGGTTATCTTCGTCAGCTACTTCGGCTTCCCATTCGATGTCTGCTGCGCTCAGGCCGCTCAGGAGCGCGGCGCGTGGGTGCTCGAGGACGCCTGCGGCGGGATGTTTCGCCACGCTTGCCCGACCATAGCCGATTTCGTCGTCAGCAGTCCGCGAAAATTCGTCGGCGTTGTCGACGGTGGCGTCTTGAGTTTAAGGGCGGACCTCGAACTGGATTGGCCTGCGTTTCAGGAACCGCCCGCCGCTTGGCTGCAACGCGCTCGGGAAGTACACGTTGCACGCAGCCGTTTCGACGAGGGACACGGCGATCGCGACTGGTTTACCAAATTCCAATCCGTCGAGGCAACGCAGCCTTGCGGGCATTTTTCGATCAGCCGCGACAGTGAATCCCAACTTGATTCCATCGACTACGCCGCCGTGGCAATCCGGCGGCGTGCCAACTTCCGAATGCTGCTCGACTACCTCTCACCGTGGGCCATGGCCAAGCAGTTACCTCCCGACGTGGTGCCGCTCGGTTTTCCGATTCGCGTACCGGATCGTGATGCGTTGCTCAAGCGTTTGTACGCGGCACAGATCTACGCGCCAGTGCACTGGCCCTTAGGCGACACCGTACCTCAGGAGCATGAGGCGAGCTGGCGATTGTCGGAGTCACTGCTGACCGTTCCGTGTGATCAACGCATCGCGCCTGATCGCATGGCGGAAGTCGGGGAAATCGTTCGAAAGGAATTGCAACGATGAGTGGATACCGCTCGCGAGAGTATGCCGAGTCGTTCGTGGAATTCGGCACGGTGGAATCGTTGGCGAATTCGGGCGGATTCTTCCTGCGCCGTGAGATTCCCGAGGATGGTTCGTCGGATGGGATGAGTTGTTACCCGCTCTTGGATTGCCGCGACTGGTCCGGGCTATCAGCCGACATCCAATTGCTGGAGGGAAAACTGGTCAGCCTGACCGCCGTTGTGTCGCCGTTTGCCGCGATCTCGTCCGAGGAATTACACCGTTGCTTCCCCGACTTGGCGCGGCCTTTCAAGGATCATTATCTGGTCGAGTACCAAGCGAAAGAGTCTTTGGGCGCAAGCCCGGACCGCATCGTTAGCCGGCATCATCGCTACTACGCGAAGCGGGCACTGCGGGAACTGGAGGTACATCCGGTAGAGAATCCGGTCACGATGCTCGACGATTGGATCGGCCTTTACGGGCACTTGATCCAGCGGCATAAGCTCAGCGGCTTCCACGCATTTTCCCCCTTGGCCTTTCACCGGCAACTACTCGCCCCCGGCATGGTGGCATTTCGCGCGATGCGAGGCACAAGCACCGTGGCCGCGCATCTTTGGTACCACGATGGCGACGTCGCATACAGCCATTTGTTTGCGGCGAATGAAGCCGGCTACGAAACGAACGCCGCGTACGCGCTTTACTGGCACGCCATGCACCACTTTGTTGGCAAGGCACGATGGCTGAATCTTGGCGGTGCGGCCGGCGCAGGCAATACAAAGGGGGGCCTCGATTTCTTTAAACGAGGCTGGAGCAACCTTGTCCGCCCTGCCCTGCTCTGCGGTCGGATCCTCGACACCGAAAAATATCAGCGGCTCTGCCGACGCCGCTCGGTCGAACTTCTGGACTACTTTCCGGCATACCGGCAGGGCGAGTTAGCCGGTCGACGTCTTGCGGGCTAGTCCGCAGAGGTGACGTGGATTGGCTTGAGCACTTTGGCGGAGTCTCGGGTAACGACGGCGTACTGGTATCCTTCATCGGTGCCCGCAGCGCCCCAACGGCCCTGACGGTCGATCGCCAGAAAATTGATGCTTAGTTCCCGGGGCGACTTCTTTTCGCGCCGTGCGATGCGTTTGATCGTTGCTACGCATGCCGCTGCCGGATCCATCCCGCCACGCATGAACTCCACAATCAAAAACGATCCGCAGTAGCGCAAAATATTTTCTCCGACTCCGGTCGCTCCGGCAGCGCCAACCTCACCGTCGACATACAAGCCGCCGCCAATCAGCGGGCTGTCCCCAACTCGTCCTGGCAATTTGTACGCCAAGCCGCTGGTCGAACATCCACCAGCAAGATTTCCCTTGGCATCCAAGCCGACGAGCGCGATCGTGTCGTGATTCTTTACCGGCTCGCTCGCAGCCTGCTTCGCTCTCCACTCCCGCCACTTCTTTCGCTGCTCCTCCGTCAACAGTTCCTTGACTTCAAAGCCCTGTTCCCGCGCGAAGCGGGCCGCACCGTCCCCCACCAGCATCACATGACGGGTCTTCTCCATGACGCGCCGCGCAACCGAAATCGGATGCGGGTAATTTTCCAGTCCCGCGACGCTACCAGCTCGTTGCGTTACACCATCCATGATGCAGGCGTCCAGTTGCACGATGCCGTCGGCATTCGGTGCGCCGCCGACCCCAACCGAACTGTTGGTTTCGTCCGCCTCCGCCACGCGAATCCCTTGCTCGACGGCATCCAATAGCGACCCTGTTTTCTTTAGTTCGCCCAACGCCTTTTCGCAGGCGGGAAGGCCGAAGTCCCAGGTTGCGACGAACAGCGGTCCGCCACCTTTTTCCTGAGCGGGCAAGGTTCGGCTGACCGAAGAAACGGCGGCCAACGCGGCGATTTGTGCTGCGAAACGACGGCGATCAACGTTCATGGCGACAATCATCTCCTGTGAGAGTGCATGATAATATGCTATGACGGTCCAAAACGAAACGCTTCTTCTTTCCGTTCCCTACATCGAGCCGGAGAAAACGAAACATGATTACGGTCGGCATGAACTACCACGTCCTTCCGGGCAAGCAACGTGACTTCGAAGAAAAGTTTGCTGCGGTTCTCGCGGCGCTGAAAGCCGCCGACGGCCATTCGAACTCAACGCTCTGGAGAGACGTCAGCGATGACGCCTCGTACCTCATCACCAGCGAATGGTCGGATGAACAGGCTTTCCGCGGTTTCATTCAAAGCCAGGCTTTTCGGGACGTTACCAACTGGGGCAAGGAACAAATCCTCTCCGGCCGCCCGCAACACAAAGTCTACAAGCAATGATCGTGGCTTGCGTCATAATTTGAGAACGATGGCAAGCTTCTCTTTGTGAAGCAAACAGGCATTCGAATTGCACTCGGATACGGATCTTTTCCCATGCATCTCGCTGATCTCGCTCGCCGGCAATGCCTTCGCGCCATTCCCTTCGTCG
Source organism: Planctomycetota bacterium (assembly GCA_046045565.1). Taxonomy (GTDB): domain Bacteria; phylum Planctomycetota; class Planctomycetia; order Pirellulales; family Pirellulaceae; genus VGZA01. The sequence goes on from JBJOLO010000717.1 coordinate 5,052, forward strand.
GCTTCCTCGCTTTAGGAATCGTTGGGGGTGTTGTCACGCTGCCCGGCGACGGGGCATCGCCCTTTGTTTCGCGAACTCGCGCCGCCGAGCCGAAATGGGAAGCACAGGAACTGGCCACGAAACTGACTGTGGGTTACGCCGTCCGATTGCTCGACATGAACCAGGATCAGAAACTCGACATTGCGATCGTTGATTCGGAGCGCATTCTCTGGCTTGAGAATCCGTCATGGCAGGAACACATCCTGATCGACGCAGGGCAAACCAAAAAAGACAATGTCTGTTTCGCCCCGCACGATATTGACGGTGACGGACGACTCGACTTCGCCGTGGGTGCGGACTGGAATCCGGGTAACACGGGCAGCGGCGGCACGATTCAGTGGATTCGTGCAACAACGAATCCTGCAGAGCGATGGAACGTTCTGCCGATCGGCGAAGAGCCGACGACGCATCGCATGATCTTCGCCGATCTCGATCGAGACGGGCGACAGGAACTTGTCGTTGCCCCGCTGCTGGGAAGAGAAACGACACGACCGAACTTTGCGGAGCGAGGTGTGCGGATCCTGGCGTACAAGATTCCGGCAAAACCGGACACCGATCGTTGGGTTCCCCAGGTGATCAGCGACGACCTGCATGTGACCCACAACCTGCTCGCCAGCGACATGGACGGGGACGGGCACCTCGAATTGGTGCTGGTATCGTTCGAAGGCGTGCACCTGCTCGAGCGAACTTCGGACGGGAGTTGGAAGCGAACCCGGATCGGCACAGGCAACCAGGAGACCTCACCTAATCGCGGAGCCAGTGAGATCAAACGCGGCCGATTCGGTAACGGTTCAGATTACCTGGCCACTATCGAACCTTGGCACGGGAATCAGGTGGTAACGTACACGCGTCCCAAGGGTTCCCGGCCCGCGTCGGGCGATTGGCTTTGGCAGCGGAAGGTGCTGGATGAGGAGCTACAGTGGGGGCACGCGATCGCCTGCGCCAATCTGGACGACGACCCTGATGAAGAACTGGTAATCGGAGTTCGCGACGACAAGGCAGCCGAGTCACGTCGCGGCTTGCGGATCTATGACCCGCAAAACAACGGCGAATTACGATGGTCTCGAACTGTGATCGATCCGGGCGGGGTCGCCATCGAGGACCTCGGAACGGGGGACTTGGACGGCGACGGTCGAGCGGATATCGTTACGGTGGGTCGTCAGACCCACAACGTTAAAATATACTGGAACCGTGGCCCTGCGAACTGAAACGCTGCGAACCCGAACGCTGCGAACCTATAGCCAAGCCATGGCGGTCTCGTGCACCATGCTCGTTCGAGCAACCCGAATTCCGCCCGAGAACGTTCCGCAAGCTCTTCGACCGACACGACTTCGATTACCCTTCAAGGCGATTCACCCTGATCTGCGGAATGCCGGACGACGGATCGGCACGCATTGATCACCTGAGATCTCACATGGAATCCACCAAACCCTCGCTCGATATTCTGCTGGTTGACGATGAGGCCGATTTCCGGCATGCGGTCGTTCGGCTCTTCACGCGAGAAGGGCATCGTATGAGCGAAGCGTCCGACGCGACCACGGCGTTGGAACGGCTATCGCAGCGACACTTCGATGTGGTGATCGTCGACCTGTTTATGCCCGGTCCGTCCGGCCTCGATTTGCTGGGAAAGGTCAAAGCCCAGGACTTCGATGGCGAGGTGATCATTTTGACCGGGTCGGGGAGCATTGAAACGGCGGTCGAGGCAATGCGTCGCGGGGCATTTGACTACCTGACGAAGCCCACGAGTCTTGATGCCCTGCTCGTGGCCGTTAAGAAAGCCGCCGAGCACGCCAAACTGCGATCCGAAAATCGCGCACTCCGCTCCGCCCTGCAGCGGACGGGCAGTGATGTCCGGATCATCGGCGAGTCGCCCGCGGTGAAGGATTTGCTGAGATTAATTGAACGAGCGGGTCCATCGGGTAAGCCGATCCTGATTCAAGGCGAGACCGGCACCGGTAAGGAATTGGTGGCTCGCGCCCTGCACCGAGCCAGTCCCGTCGCGGACAAACCGTTGATCACCATCAATTGCGCTGCCTTGCCGGAAACGTTGCTGGAAAGCGAACTGTTCGGCTACGAAAAAGGCGCGTTTACCGGTGCGGTTTCCGCGAAACCCGGATTATTCGAAATGGCGGACGGTGGAACGCTGTTCATTGATGAGATGGGGGAAATGCCCGGTGCCCTGCAGGCGAAACTCCTACGCGTCTTGGAGGACGGTTCGCTGCGACGTATTGGCTCTGTGAAGGAGCGTCGGGTGAATGTGCGGCTGCTGGCCGCCACCAACCGCAACCTGGAACAGGAAGTGAAGTCCGGACACTTTCGTGAGGATTTGTTCTATCGCATCAATGTACTTTGCCTGGAAGTCCCCCCGCTGCGTAACCGGCCTGGCGATATTCGCCTGCTCACCGAACATTTTCTCGGCCCGAAATGGTCGATCGACCCCGAGGCGATGGCGGCGCTGGAACGCTACTCGTGGCCGGGCAACGTCCGGCAACTGATTAATGCGATCGAGCGGGCCAAGATTATGGCCGACGAACGCGAAGTGTTCCTGGAAGATTTTCCAGCCGAGATCCAAAACAGCGGTACGCCCGTTGCCAATCTTGAAACCGGCGACGATCTGGCGCTGCTGCAACGGGCAAAGATTGTCGAGGTGCTCGTCGCGGAGAAAGGCAACAAGGCTCGCGCAGCGCGACGACTGGGGATCAGCCGGCGCTCACTCTACCGCGCTCTCGAGCGTTTCGACATCAAATAGCAGATTCGCCCGGCCTCGCTCCAACGCGGCAAGCCTCCTATCCTCCACGACATCCAAACCGCCATCGCAGCAGGGACTTTACCCACGGCCTCAGCTTCGTCCGCTGGTATTGGTCTCCAAGCTTACGCAAGATATCGGCGCGTGTTGGATACGGGTGGATCGCACCGCTGAATTTCGCCAGCCCCAACCGGTGCTTCATGGCGAGACTTGCTTCGCCAATCAAGTCGCCGGCGTTCGCACCGACGATCGTGACACCAAGAATGCGATCGGTGCCTCGACGGCACAACACTCGGACGAATCCGGCATCTTCACCATCCAGCACCGCGCGGTCGCATTCGGCGAAATGCTCCTGGTAGACATCGACACACACACCCTGGGACCCAGCCATCGTCTGCGACAGCCCGACGTGCGCGAGTTCCGGTGTGGTGTAGGTGCACCATGGGATCAGTAACGTGCTCGCCCGTTTTCGCCCCCAGAAAAGGGCGTTTTG
>JBJOLO010000169.1:0-2837 GCA_046045565.1 Planctomycetota bacterium
TGCCCTATTACCTGCACGACTATTACGGACCGGGCCGACACGCAATGATCGTCAGCACGCGTGCTCCGGAGTTGATGGGCGACGTCGCGCGATACCGTTCCGAATCGCCGCTGACGGGCGACGAATCGCGCGTCACCGAGATATCCGATCTCCGCTGGCCCACACTGCTCGACCCGCAAGACGACCTGCCTCCGGTTACGGTCATTACCCACATCAAGCCGAATGGCCCCCGATCACTCGTCCGCGGCGTCTCCCACGACAACGGCGAGATTACCTCCGTCATCGTCAACGGCCAGTCCGCAACGCTGGTCCGCACCCGTTCCGGCGTAGTCGACTGGCAGCTGGAACTCGACACCCCCGCCGACCACCACTACACCGCCTCCGCCCGCGACCAAGCCGGCAACAACGAACAAATGGCTCATAAACGTCCGGCGGATTGCGATGGGACGTCGGGTGCCGAGCGAGGGTGATTTCGAGGGGGCGTGGAGCTCGGCGGACCGTACGAACCAGGGCCAGTGGTTGAAACAGCTCTCGATCGTTGATGAATACACCCGACAGTGCATCGCGCTGGATGTTGGACGCAAGATGACGAGCGAGGACGTGATTGATCGTCTCATCCGTCGTCACGCTGACATGGCGTCCTGAACCGTGCAGATTTCTGCTTATCAATTTCCGCTTCGAATAGATTCTTCCGCACAGGCTCTGATCTTCTGGTCTCCTCCTTGCGATACCTGATGAACTCTGATTCCCCTCTAGCCGTGCAATTCAGTCCATGAGAAAAGTGAGAAATGTAATCGGCTGATTGGAATCGCGCTGAGCAGCGAGCAGCACGCCGCTGTAGGCGTCGCCGTCTCCGAGTCGATAGATCACGAACTGCTGGATAGCTGCGTCATTGAATTCCGTTTCCAAAGCACGTTTGGCTGCCTCGGGGTTCTCGATGTTGTCCAGTAGCATCGAGGCGGCGAGGGCCGCCAAATCATCTGGGATCTCCCGGATCTCCTGAACGATGTTCCCTTTCGATCCCACGGGACGGCGATACACTTCCGCCCACTGCCCCAACCAATTCTCAGGACCGAAACGTTCCCAGAGATGACCGCAAGACACCTGGTACCGTTTTCGTGCTGCGCCTTCCAAATCCTCGCCCGCCACGAGGACACAGCTGGTGACGCTACTCCCCATTCCCGTGACATCGGGTCCACCGTAGATCCTTTGCAAGACAGCGATCGAATCTGTAGTCATGAGAATGGTGTTGTTGTTAGGGGGCGTCTCGAGGCCGGCATCAAAATCGCGCACATGGCTTTCCATCAACAAAGCGCTTGCCTGACTTTACCGTTTTTTTACCACGAAGGTCAGTAGCGGAAAGAGGGGCTGCATAAGTCTGAACCTTCCTGCTCGTCAAACCGTACGTGCGACTTTCTCGCATCCGGCTTTCGCAGAGACGGTTCATTCCGAGGTGTACTCAAGACAGTAGCGTACGTTCCTCGGCGTCGAAGACCGGGGGCGTGGACGTAACCATCGAACGACTTGCCTGCCGGAGCGCAGTGGGCTCGCTGGCTGCAACGCCGCAGAGAGGTGGTCACTCGAGCCACGATTAACGAGTGCATCGCGCGGAACGCCTTCCGCGGGGAACCGTAGCCGAAGTAATTCGTCTCTCCCTCCTTCCGTCCCTCTCCCTCCGCGACCAACTTGGCGTTATCGATTCCGTCACGGGCGTTGCGATGTCGGCATGCTCGGCCGAGGTCGCCATCGCGTAGGTATCCCAGATGCCTCGACTGTCTGTCGATACCCGCTGTCTCCCGTCACCCCGTGGGCGCCATTTGCCTGACAAGTTCGTTCCTTCACCAAACGATATTGGCTTCAGCCTCTCCGAAGGCCTGGCCACGCCAACTTTGTTTAACGAGGCCGAATCGAGTACACACGCTTTACAGCGGACGTCTTCGCCTTCCAAGGCTTCAGCACGCGGATTGCTCCAGCATGCTGCTCGGTTGGCTGCATGCCGAACGAACACTTACCACGGTTCGTACCCTTCAACGAACAAGAACAGCCAGACTTAGTTAACGCACCGAAGGGCACAAAGGGAAAAACAACAAAAGGCTCTTCAGCTTCGTGGTCCTTCGTGGCCTTCGTGGTAAAAATCTTTGCCTTGAAAGCCCCGGCTACAATCACTCGTCTCAATGCGACGAACACCAGGTTCCGGCTTGATAGCGATCGCCGTGTCCGCTTGAACCACGAAGAGCACGAAGGATCACGAAGGTAAAACAAAAAGCCTCTTCAGCTTCGTGGTGCTTCGAGATCCAACTTACGCCGCCTTCTTCCGCCTGATGGCGTCTTGAATGGGTGTGGCGTCAGTGTTGACGGAAGATAGAGTGGATGCACTGGCGTGCCGTCCTTGGATAGACGTAGGTAGCAGAGTCGCGGGTGGTGGCTCAACAGTGCGGCCACGTCGTTGCCGCGCGGGCGAAGCGCCTTCGGTGGCTGGCCGTACGCCAGCACAACCGTGTCGGCCTCCGCCGCCATTTCCAAGATCAGTTGATCGTTCTCGGGACCCACCGGATCCTTCACCTTGCTCAACCGATTCTTGTCCGTGGCCCGATACGCATGCACATTTCCCACCAACTGACCGCCGAAATTCCAATCGCGCGAAAACTTTCCGGTCTTCCGTAGCGTGGGATCGCTGAAGTCGAGACACGCCACGCTCGGATTCATCAGCAGCCAGAGCACCAACGGCTTCGACGAGTCCCAGATCTCGCGCAACTGGTAGCGGTAGCGCTGGCACGGCGAAAACACCGCGGTGACTCGCGAGTCGGGCGGCCAGGGAGGCCGAACTTTCCCACCGG
>JBJOLO010000203.1:0-3337 GCA_046045565.1 Planctomycetota bacterium
ACGAATCTTCTCCCGGCGTTCCGAGTTCCGCGTCCGTGGTGTTCGATGGCTGTACGAGCACCTAGGCGTCGCTGGGGCTCTCGGTTTCGATCTCACCGGGGATCTCGATTTCGCTCGCCCCACTCCCGTCGGACGACAGCGAGGTGTCTGTGTCATGCAAGTCCGAGTTGTCCGGAGAGTCGAACAGCTGTTTCGACGGTTTCAGTGTGAGTCGGAACCGGCCGATTTTGATCGAATCGCGCGTTGCCAGACAATGGGCTGTGATGGCGGATCGATGCCAGAGTGTTCCATTGCCGCTCAACAGATCGACGGCCCAAAGCTGTTTGCCATCGGAGAAAAGGGCCGTGTGCGTTCCGGAAATGGAGTTGTCCGCGATTCGCAGGGAACTGGGGTCAGCACGGCCGATAATCGTGATGGGACGCGTGATTCGTTTGATACCGATCACGCGCTTGGAGGTGGTGATAAGGAGTTCGCCTCGCGGAATCGGAAACCGATCGCGTTCCGTGAGTGCCGGAGGCCGGACAGTCGATTCGGCGGAGAGGCCGGCCGGTGGCGTATCGAGTTTTACCAGCAAATGATACTGACCGACGGTGGTACCTTGTTCGTCGTCTATCCAGCCGAGCCGACTCGCACGGGACTCCTGGGGAGGCACGAGCGACATCGCGAACACGCCCTGGTCCGTGGCATGAAGATAGATCTCCCTTTTTGCGGCCATCGATGGCGGAATATAGACGTCTGCCAAGGGATGTGAGCCGACGATCGCGTAGGGGCGATTCAGCGATGTTTCCACCGTTCCATTGGGCCCTTGCACCGAGATCTTCAGGGTGCGTTCGCACCAATAATGGGCTGGCGCAAGCGCCCGGTTTTCTGTCGCCGCCATCCCGCCCCGAACTCCCGACGCGATATCGCGATCGGTCGCGATCAAGCCATTGGAGATTGGGTCGGTTGTAGCCATCGATCGACTGGAGAGGTGGATAGTTTTGGAGTGGCCGGGAAAGCGTCGGGGCCCTCGTAATCGGACCGGCGCGAGCTCGATTTTCGAGCTCGATTCTGCCGTGAAGGCCGTACAACCAGCCTACCCCTCCATCATACGGTGGCGGGTGAAGGAGAGCCAATTATTTCGCTCGAATTCCCTGCTCTCGCATAGCTGATTCCGACTGAATCGCCCCTCCACGAGAACAGTAGCGCCGAAATTGCCGGATTTACCATGCGAGGTCCATGCTCGCATTCGGTGATCGCAACGCGCGACGGCGGGTTCGCACGACGCTGCAAACAATCGGGAATGGCTCCGGAAAGATCGGGAGGGATCCTGGATGGATGTTATCGAGCTCGTGCGATCGGTGCGGTAGCGGATTCGGAGCCGATCGGCTCGGTTGTAGGCGACTGCGTTGGGTTGGGTTAAGCTGTTCCGACGAACCACGTACGGTGCCCGCAAGACAACACCTTGCGGGGTGCAGTTGCACGCGTAACCAGCTGCCAAGTCACGTTATTTCCCCTTCGCGGCGGGATCAGATCACGTATGGCCGGCATTCATGTTCAGGAGCTGGTGCACGGAGTCATCTGCGATTTCCAAGAGGACTCGTACCCGAGCCAAGTGCATGGTTGGCGCGGCGCCGCGCTCCGACTTGGGGCCGTTGGCACGCACTACGGGCTGGTGATGGCGGGGCCGGCCAGGTTGAAGGTGGAGCAAGGCGAGTTCCTGCTGCAGGCGGGCATGTACTTTGCCGTGCCTGGCGCGATGGAAGTCGAGGGGCCGTTGGGCTGGGTGGCAACACGACTTACGCATCGCGGATTGTTTCAACTGGGCGGGCCGTTGGAAGCGGTCGGACGGTTGCATTACATCGACGGCTGCACCGATTCGCTCCTGGTCGCTCCTGCCCGGTGCGGCGATCCCTGTCTCAATATGTTGCATCTGCCACCCCATGTCGTGCAGTCCCCGCACACACATCCGTCACTTCGAGCCGGTGTGGTGGTAAACGGCATGGGGCGATGTTTGACCGCCACCGCGAACCTGCCTCTGGAGCCAGGCCTGGCGTTCGTGATCCGTGCCGACGAAGTGCATCATTTTGAGACCGACCGGGATCCTTTGCAAATTGTCGCTTTTCACCCCGATAGCGATTGGGGACCGACGAACGAAAATCACCCGATGATCAATCGAACCATACTGCAGTGAGGCGTCGCCGTCATGCGATTTTTCCGCCGGAGGGCTGGCGCGTCGAACTTGAAGTGGTTGGCACTGCTTTGCCTCGTGATGATTGTCGCGGGAGCAGTCATGCTCGGATTTCGTGATCGTGAGCCAGTCGACTTCAGTGGTGTAAAGGCGACATCCGGTCGCATCACCGCAGCCCAAGACGACGGCGACGACCATCCACGCGTCAATCGAAGGAAACCGGGAGAGTTATGGTATCGTGTGACGCTCGATCCAGCGCCGATCGGGAACACGATGCCGATCGAGTGCGAGTGGACCGGCCCCGATCAAAAAGTGACTCACCGCAATCGTTATCAAACCAAGCGAATTGTTCAGACGCCGTGGGAGACACACGCCCGATTCGCGATGACGGGTGCGACGGCCACAGGCCGGTGGACGGTGCGGATGACATGCCAAGGAAACGTGCTGCACTCGAAAGAGTTTGAAATCGTGGACGAGGACGAGTCGGCTGAGCAGTGACAGAGAGCAGCTGACCCGGAGCGGGAGACGGTTGCATCGATCGCCAGTTTCAATCGCCATTGACGGGTGAAACTGCGGCGGGAGAAATGGTTCATGAGTGGAATCTGCGGCTATGTCGGCTCTGCGCCTGAGGGCGTGCTCGATGCGATGCTTGCGCAAATCGATTATCGAGGCGACAGCAGCGAGAAGTTGGTGACGGCGGACGTGGGGTTTGGATACCGCTGGTGGCGCGGCCGGCCGGGCAAGTCTCCAGGTGTGTATCAGCAAGGAACGCAGCTGGCGGTTTGTGCAGGCGCGTTTGCTCCGGCCGTCTCGTCGCCTGCCGAAATGCTGCCGCGGTTGTGGGATGATTCAACGCAAACCCTGACATCCGTGGATGGCGCGTTCGCCGGCGCGTGGTGGGACGGGGATCGCAAACGTTTGGCGTTGATTCGCGACCCGTTCGGGGTGCGGTCGTTGTATTACACGGAGCACGCAGGCGTTTTCTATTTTGCGAGTGAACTTAAGCAGTTGCTTGCGATTCCGGGATTGCCCATCGAACTCGATCGCGTCGCGCTGCACAAATACCTAACGTTCTCGTTCGTGCCGGGCGAAGATGTGCCGGTGCGAGGCATTCGCCGCCTGTTGCCGGGACACTCGGCGATTTGGCACGATGGCAAGCTTCAGCGG
>JBJOLO010000218.1:0-2839 GCA_046045565.1 Planctomycetota bacterium
TCTTGCGCGGCTTCGCAACGTAATCCTCAAGTTTTTCGCGATGGGCAGTGATGAATGCGTCCGCGTCGTCGACGACGGCGATGCGTGTTCCACCGCCAAACAAGGAGACGGTAGAGATCTCCCCATGCACGTCGCGCCACATGGCTGTGGAGCCGTCGAACGTTGCGACCGGCACGTCATCGGCGTCATCGCCAAGTAGTTTCTTGGTCAACTGCTGCAGCGCGAGTTGCTTTAGAAATCGCTCGGGGCCGAATAAGACGATGACCGGTTGCGCCGTCGTCTTCGCCGGAGCGGCAAGAAAGTCGAAAACGTGTATCGATCCGCTCATGGCAAACTGTTACCAGAACACGCCATTGATCAAGGAAGAGGCTGAGCGGCTTCGACCGCTTGCGTGACATCGATCGCGTGTGATCGCGCAACCTACACCCTGTTTTTACAGCGAAAAAACGACAGCGTCCACCGGTGAACAGGTGGCACACGAGTTGCACTCTTAGTTCATTCAGCGTTTCGTAGACATTTTGTGGATCGATTCCGGCGTTTGCCGAGCGACGATCGAGGTCGGGACGCTCGAGGACTGGGCGTTAAAGGACTGGCTGCTCGCGGACTGGCTGCTCGCGGACTGGCTGCTCGAGGACTGGCTGCTCGAGGAATGGCTGCTCGAGGAATGGCTGCTCGCGGAATGGCTGCTCGAGGAATGGCTGCTCGAGCAGGCGGTTCGTAAAGCGGGTTCACCGTTCGCAGGTTCTTGTTTGTGCCGGCCTGTTATTGCCGGCATGAGCTCGACAGCCTGTGATCGATGACAGCGGAGCGAGGGGAGGGTGCGGTCATGGCAGCGGTTTTGACAAGCGCGACTGGCGTCAACTATCTGGGACTGTCGCTATCTTCACCGATCGTCGCGAGTGCCTCGCCCATGACGGCTCACTATGAGACCGCTCGGCAACTGGTTTGCGCCGGAGCCGGCGCGCTGGTCCTGCCTTCGCTGTTTGAAGAACAATTCCAGCGTGCGGAGTCGGCTGCGGCAACAGGTGATGCGGTGATCAGTCGGATCAGCAGCTCCGATGATCGTGGTCCGCTGGAATATCGAGGTGTGGAGCCGCGGGAGTATTTGGACTTAATCGGAAATCTGCGAACGCAACTCTCCGTTCCGATCTTGGCGAGCTTGAATGGAACCGCACCGGGCGCGTGGTTGGCAATTGCGAGCGATTTTCAGCAGGCCGGCGCCAGCGCGGTCGAGTTGAATCTGCAACCCGATCTTTGGGATCCGGCCATTTCATCGATGACGTTCGAACGGACAATCTGTGATGCGGTTGCAGCGGTGCGACGGCATACCACCCTGCCAATCAGTGTGAAGCTCAGTCCGTTCGTGACCAGCCTGCCGAACCTTGTCCATCAATTAATCGAGGCCGGAGCCGATGGCGTCCACCTGTTTGCGCTCCAGCCTCACTGGGACACGAACTTGGAAAAACTGACAACGCAGGTCCGATGGTCGTTGACGACCGGCGGTGCAATCAGCACCACACTGGCCGGACTGGCGATGCTGCGACCGTCCTTTCCTGCTTTGTCGATTGCCGGCGGTGGTGGCATCGCGACCGCGGAAGACCTCGAAAAAATCATCATTGGCGGAGCCGATGTGGCGATGGTGGCCTCGATCCTGCATCGGGAGGGACCGTTAGCGATCACACGTCTGCTTGACGGTTTGCGTCGGTTTCTTGAGCGTCATCACTACGCTTCTGTCCATCAATTGGCCCTACTCAGGCCCGCTCGCAGCGGCAGACGATCGTTTCTTGCCAAGCGACATGAATTCGTCGAGGCGGCCCATTGTCCACTGGAGACCAAAGGCGAAACACCGTCACGGGAGAAGGGGGATCGTTGGGGGCACCCCGAGGGCGTGATCACCAACCCGTTGGGTATTTCCTGAGCCGTGCGTTCATGGTCGACCGAGCGGCAATGCGACGTGCGGGGCGCGCCGTGTACAGGCAGAGGTATTCCTGCTGCGTCGACGTTGGAGAATCACTTCTTTTCGCGATGCCAGTTTGGTGTGCGGTCGAGTCGTGGGCCGTTCGCTGTGGAGCGAATGAGTTGAAACTCGAAATGCATGCGGTCGGCAAGTTTCGTCGCGGCTTGCGTGTCCAGCACGCAACAAGCGGTCGCCATGGCATCGGCCAGCACACAGGTGTCGGCAAGAACCGTGGCCGTGCGAGGTTCTGTGGTGCCGAGTCCGGTGCGGGTATTGACGATGTGCGAGTAGCGTACGCCGTCAATCTCCACGAAGTGAAATGCATCTCCCGACGTCGAGATAGCGCGATGCGCTAAACGAATCTCGTCTTGCGTGGACTGTCCTTCCGAGCCAAGAGTCGGGAAGGCAATCTTCCAACCGCTTTCCTCGGGGGGCGGTGCGCCGGCGATAATGTCGCCACTGGCGTTCACCAGTGCTCGCGGCAGGTGGTGTTGTTTGAGTATTTCGAGTGCCGCATCGGCAGCGTAGCCCTGCCCGATGCCGCCGAGGTCAAGTCGCATGCCGGGGAGGGCCAGCATCGCGGTGTGGTTGGTTTGGTCCAATTTCAAGGCGCGATAGCCGACGCTGTTTTTTGCCCGGGTGAGTGTCGGGGTGTCGGGTAATTGTTTCGATCGTCGCGAGCGTCGCCAGAGTGTCGTGAGCGGCCCGACGGTGATGTCAAAGGCGCCGTCGCTCGCTTCGCTGTATTGTTGGGCCAAGAGCAGGACGGGCCAGAGCGCATCGCTGACCGCGACCGGCTCTTTTGTCGGACTCGCCCGACTCAGACGACTGACTTCGCTTTCGTCGAGATAGTCGCTCATGAGAAGATCGAGTTCGTGGATC
>JBJOLO010000223.1:0-5252 GCA_046045565.1 Planctomycetota bacterium
CGTACTCCATCCGCCCCCTGCGGCGCCGCAGGCGGGATCTTGAAGCCAAACACGGCGGGATGCAGCACGGGTTTGGGGCGAGTGGCCGGTTGGGCCGCCAGGGGCGAACTGGCTGCACCCCAGACCGCAGTGAGGACCAGGACGGTCGCTGCCAGTCCGGGCATGAAAGCCTTTGATCCGGTTCCGCGGCGTTGCAAATAGCCGTTTGGAGAACGGAAGTCGCTATCCACGAAGGAGATGGGATTGTCGGATCGCATGCCAAAACCCAATGGCGTGCCGCTCCAGGCCGGCGATTTGAAGAGACATCGATGACAACACGGGATATTTTTGCCCCAAGTCTAGGAAAAATCCCACCGTCCGTCGACTCGTATGGAAGTCGTAAATCCTTGCAACTATTATAGAAACTTCGTGTGTTCAGGCCAGAAACGCCATAGCGCACACGGAGATCGAACGGTCCCGAGGCCCAATCCCCCCCCGTCGCGTGAAACTTTAGGTGGTGGCTGGGGTTAATAGTTGATTGGCTGGGCCCAGGTGCCGCATTTTTATCAGGCTCTTTGTTTATCCGCCGCGAGCAAAAATCACATGAGTCGTAAATATCTTCTCGCAGCGGGGGCAGTATGGCTTGCCCTCGTCTCGATCTCGATGCAAATAACCCGAGCCGCCGACGCAGCATTCGTGGGAGTTTTGGCTCTCGCAAGCGAAGATAGCGTCGCCCGGAAACTCGGCCTCTCCGACGAAGTGCGACAGCAACTGGCTCAGATCGTCCAGCAACGTGAGACCGCGGCGTTGGAACTGGCGCTGGAATTGAAGGGACTTGCGCCTGCCGAGCGTACTGCGAAGCTCGCTCCGTTTGTCGCGGAATCCGAAAAGCAAGGCCTCGCCCTGCTGACCGACGCGCAGAAGCAACAGTTAGAGCAACTACGCATCGCAAAGGCGGGACTGTTGACCCTCCTGGAAAGCAAAGTGGCTGACGAGGTTGGCTTGAGTGATGAACAGAAAACGCAAATCGCGGAACTGGCCAAAAAACGCGAGGCAGCGATGGTCGGAGCCGGTGAACAGGATCGGCGGATGGCCAATTATCAATTCGACAAGGATGTCCTAAAGGTCATCACCCGCGAACAACGAGCTGCCTGGGAAAAGATTGGCTCGAATGCCCCTTCGGGAGGCGGTGACTCGGAGGCGTCCAGTGGTTCGTCGTCACGAGGATCAACCCGTAACTCATCGACAAACAGCGCGACAAACAGCGCGGGTAGCGATTCGAGCTCGACGCGCCCGCAGGGTGTTGCCCGTGTCACACGCGCCGCTCCCGAGGGTCAGGCCGGCGCGAGCGGTGATGCTCCCAAAACCGAATCGGGGGACGCGAACGATGTGGAGATCGGTCCGAAGGGTGAAGTAAAGCTGAAATTCAATTTCCGTTATGCACCCTGGAAGGAGGTACTCGACTGGTTCGCCAACAAGGCCGACCTCTCGTTTGTCGGTGATCGGTATCCGTCCGGCACCTTCAATTACTCGGATACGAAGTTCTACACGATTGGCGAGTCGATCGACTTGATCAACGGTGTGCTGCTTACAAAGGGCTATACGCTCGTCCGTCGCGAGCGTCTTCTGATGCTCGTCGATCTCGAGGACACGATTCCCGAACCGCTCGTCGAATTGATCACCCCTGAAGAGATTGACAACCGGGGCCGATATGAACTCGTTCGAACGCTTTTCTCGCTCCGACGACTGACTCCGGAGGAAGCCGAGCGGGAAGTGAACAAATTGATCGGACCGACCGGTTTGGTGACGGTGCTTCCCCAAGCAAAACAGATCATGGTGCGGGAGACCGCCGGTCGCTTGCGGATGATCCGCGATGTGATCGAATCGATCGAAAACCCCGAGGGACGGCGCGACGAGAAGATCGAGATCATGAAACTGGAGCATATTACGACCGAGGAGTTCCTTGCCTCGGCCCGCTTGCTCATTGGCATCGGCGAAAACAATCAGATGCCGGACGGTTCGCTGAAGTTGGCGATTGATCCGACCAATGGCCGCATCCTGTGCATCGGACGCGTTGATCGCTTACAGCGTTTGGAGGAACTTCGACAGGTGCTCGATGTCGAAAGCAATGCCGGGGGTGCGGCAAGAATTGAGACTCCGCGACTGGAAGTTTACCAAGTCAATGGCGCGGATCCGGCCTCGGTCCTGGCGGTCGGCCAATCGCTGATGACCGGCTTCACCGATGTGCGGCTGGCAACGGATCCGAAAACCGGAAATCTCGTAGTCTGGGCCAAGCCGGCTCAACACGCCGTGATTAAAGATGCATTGAATCAAATGCAACGCGATGCGAGCGAAGTCGAAGTGATCGTGCTCCGCCGCGTCGATCCGCAACTCGCCGTGGTCGCTATCAATAAGCTGTTCGGGGGCGATGAGAAAGGTGTCGGCAGCACGGGGCCTCGCGTCGAAGCCGACACGACGCTTCGCCAACTGCTGGTGCGAGGCACGCCCAATCAGGTCAGCCAAGTCCGAAGCCTGCTGGAAAAAATGGGCGAACGCGATGCCATTCCCGGCGGTTCGGAGACGGGTGAGAAGAGTAAAGTCCGAATGGTTCCGTTGACGGGAAGAGCCGCCAAGAACGCGCTGGATCAACTGGAACTGATCTGGCCTACCGTCCGGGACAATCGCATTCGCGTGAAGACGCATTCGTCTGCAGGGGCCATCCGTGAACGGAAATCGAGCCCCGAGTCTGCAGAGGAATCTGTTGACGAAACGCCGTCGGTCCCGAGCGGCCCGGCGCGATCTGAGCCTCGGCCGGCCGAGAAAAACTCGCCGCCACAGGCTCCCTCAAAGAGTCCTCCGGCGATCGAAGGAGCGCCGACACCCAAACGAACGACCTCAACTCGAATCGATTTACTGCCTTCCCCCTCAGCCGGCCGACAGGCGTTCAGCCTGACGTCGTATTCGATCCAGGGCGACGAAGGCGAGTCAGCGAACGAACAGGAACCGGAAGCGAAGTCGCCGCCGAAGTCCAAGGAAGCAACTGCGATCGATGCGCAAGCGACCAAGGAGGAAACCAAGATCAAAACGTCATCGGGCGCGGAAATTACGGTGAGTGTGGGCCCGACGGGAATCGTGTTGGCCTCGGATGACCTTGAAGCCTTGGATGAATTCGAAAGCCTGCTGCGAGTCATTGCGGATCGCAGTGCCGTTTCGGCGAAGGAAGTGCACATCTTCTACTTGAAGTATGCCAAGGCAGATGCCGCTGCGACTTTGATCCAAGAGATCATCAATGGTGGAAGCGGCGTCGATACCGGGTCCTCCGGCGGTGGAAGCCTCATTGGAGATTTGGCTTCCAACATGCTGGGCGACCTGGGTGGCGGCCTACTCGGCAGCCTGCTCGGAGGAGGGGGCGGTTCCAGCAGTTCCTCGAAGTCATCCGGGAGCTTTAGCATCATCCCGGATAGCCGCTTGAATGTGCTGGTGGTGCAAGCCAACTCAAGCGATCTGGACTTGATCGAACAATTGATCAAGATCGTCGATCAGGAAGACAGCCCTGAGGATGTCCAAACGGCGGGGAAGCCGCGGTTCATTCAAATATTCAATGTTACGGCCGACGAAATTGCGACGGTTGTACGACAGGTCTACGCGTCACGAATCTCGGGTGGCACCACCGGCCAAGGGGCTCCCAATCAACAACCATCCCCCGAGGACTTCATTCGCGCGTTGCGAGGCGGTGGCGGTCGAGGTGGCGGACGCGCGGAAGCACGCAGCGAAGCGCAGAAAATGACGCTCGGCGTCGATGCACGCAACAATGCACTCATTATCTACGCCAACCAATCGCTGTACGAGGAAGTGCGAGAACTGGTCACCACTCTGGATGAAGCCGCACTGACGAATCGTACCGAAGCGATGAAAGTGGTATCAATCAAGTCGGCCAATCCCACGACGGTCCAGCGGGCGTTGGCAGCCATCACCGGCAACAATGCGCGTTCCAGCACGACCACGACTACCTCACCCGCAACAGGCGCCCCCGGTGCCGGAGGCCCTGGGGCCGGACCCCAGTTTCCGACGAACGCCTTTGGCGGCGGCATGGGAGGCATGGGCGGTGGCCGAGGCGGATTCGGCGGCATGGGCGGCGGTCGAGGTGGATTTGGAGGCGGTGGGTTCGGAGGAGGCGGATTCGGGGGCGGTGGATTCCCAGGCGGCGGACAAGGCGGTTTTGGCGGAGGCGGTTTTGGCGGAGGCGGCCCCGGCGGTGGGTTCGGCGGTGGCGGTGGAGGTCGCGGCGGCTTCGGTGGTGGCGGCGGTCGTGGCGGACGATGATTTCAGGCCGAAGATGACTTCAGAAAATCCACTTCGGATCGTCGAGCAGGCAGCAGATTGCCCGTATTCTGCATCGAGTGTGCCCTGCATGTCGTGATCGATTCGTGCGACGCAGCGTGTCGTCTCGAATACGCCAGAACAGATCGCCCTCCATCCGGCACAGGTCGAGTCACGCGCCTTTCGCATCCGGTCAGGAACGCGATCGAGAGAACGCTCGCAAGGCATCCCGATCCAATTCGATTCCCAAACCTGGTGCAGTGGGGATCGTCAAATACCCTTCCGTATCCAGCTGAAAAGGGTTGCGCAAAATCCGGTCGATGTACGGCGCGGGTGTCAGGTACTCTACGTATTTCGCAACCGGCACTGCGGCCGCAAGATGCAAGTCTGCTGCCAATCCCACGGCCGTATTCCAACCGTGGCTCACAAACTGGATGTTGTGGTCGTACGCCATCCAAGCGATACGCCGCGCCTCGGTAATGCCCCCACACTTCGTCGCGTCCGGCTGCACAATGTCGAAGGCACCCCGCTCCAGCCAAGGTTGAAATGATTGGCGTCGCGTGAGCACTTCGCCGCCTGCGATCGGGACCGGGGAATGCTCACGCAGCTTGATGAACCCCTCCAGATCGTCGGGCGGCAACGCCTCCTCAAACCAACCGATGTCGTAATCGGCCAGCATGTTGGCAGTGCGTAGCGCCCATTTGTAACCATGAGGCCAGAATTGCTCGCTGCCCCCCGCATCCACCAGTAGATCGATATCCGGGCCGACCGTCTCTCTCGCGGTTCGCACGAGCAATTCGTCAAAGGCTGAATTGCGGCGACCGAACGGACGCCAACCCAACTTGATGGCGCGAAAGCCGCGACGCGTCAGTCCCCGTAGACGCTCCGCTAAAATCGCGGGTTCGTCAAACAGAATCGACGCATAGGGTTTGATCCGAGTTCGATAACAACCG